>NZ_VOYQ01000043.1:0-28331 GCF_013420195.1 Acinetobacter sp. YH01024 | reverse complement strand
AGCTACGTTTGATTGATGATAATAGTCAATATCAAGCTTTGGAGCGACGTAATATCCGTTTTCATCGCAGTAGTGCGACTGAAAAAAATGACAGTATGACCAGTTTTATCGGTCAGCGCAGTCTGCAGCCGACGTCGGTACATGTGCAGCGGTGGCAGGCGGATGTGCTTGAACAGGACGAGGGTGGTGGTGCAGTACAAAGCAAGCATCTACATAGTCAAAATCAAGATAATGCGAGCTTAAGCTTAGAGCAGGCATGGCATGTGAGCCCTGCATGGATACAAGATCTGAATGGTGAAGATGCTGCAACTGCCTCTAATAGTGCTCAAGTTGAACGTCTCAATCAAAATTTTAGTGATTATTATGCGGCTCAAGCCAAACAATTTATTGCTAAAAGTACCGTGCGTGATACACAAGTTGGTTATTGGTTCAAATTGGATGAGCATCCAGAGATTGACCAGCATCGTGGTGCCGATCAAGAATTTTTGATTTTATCTAAGTCTTTTTATAACCAAAATAATTTACCCAAAGACTTAACCGATCAAGTTACACAACTGATCCATCAAAGTCAGTGGCAAGTCAAACAAAGCGATGCGGATGAACGCCAAGCCAATACTTTAGCTTTGCAACGTCGAAATATTACGACCGTTCCTGAATTTAATCCACTTACACATCGACCAGTAACACATCCGCAGCGTGCTAAAGTTGTGGGGCCTGCCGGTGAAGAAATCCATGTTGATGAATGGGGGCGGATAAAAGTCCGTTTTCTGTTTACCCGTTCTGATGATCATAGCCATGATGGTGGTGCAGGTGCGAACAATAATGACACAGACTCGGCTTGGGTTGATGTACTGACGCCTTGGGCCGGCGAAGGTTATGGCGCACGCTTCTTACCTCGAATTGGTGAAATAGTTGTCGTTGATTTCTTTGATGGCAACATTGACCGACCTTTTGTCGCGGGGCGTATTCATGAAGCGCAGCGTAGTCCCACCAAATTTGACAATAAAGGACAATTACCAGATACCAAAAAACTCGCGGGAATTCGTTCCAAAGAAGTGGCGGGAGAGGGATTTGGTCAATTACGCTTTGATGACACCACGGGGCAAATCAGTACGCAGTTGCAAAGTAGTCATGGTGCGAGCCAACTGAACCTCGGTAAGCTCAGTCATCCAAAAGATAAAGCAGAAAGTGAAGATCGGGGGGAAGGTTTTGAGCTGCGGACCGATCAATGGGGGGCGGTTCGGGCTGGACAAGGTTTATTGGTGTCGACTTATAAACAGGAAAAGGCCAATGGTGAACATTTAGATGCAGAGATTGCAAGAACACAGCTGGAGACGAGTCATAGTAATAGTAAGTCTTTAAGTGATATTGCAAAGCAACAAAAAACAGATGAAATTGAATCTGTTGAACAGCTCAAAGCTTTTGCCAGTGAAATAGAAAAAGATATCGCTAAATTTAAAAAAGCCATTCTTTTACTTAACTCAGTGGATGGTATTGCACTGAGTACACCAGAGGATATTCATTTATCAGCAACAGGCATGATCAACCAAATTGCCGGTGATAGCATTAACCTGAGTACGCAAAAAAATATTGTGGGACAAGCTTTAGGTAAGGTTAGCTTATTTGCAGCTCAAGGTGGTATTAAAGCAATAGCAGCGCAAAGTAAAGTCGAAATTCAGGCGCAGTCTGATGCTTTGGATATTTTGGCAAAAAAAGGAATTACGATTTCTTCTACTGAGGACAAAATAGAGATTAGCAGTCCGAAAGAGATTGTGATCACAGGAGCTACTTCCCAAATTACTTTAAATGGCTCGGGAATTTTTGCTAAGACAGGCGGTAAATTTGAAGTAAATGCAGGGCAGCATCTATTTAAACCAGCATCGAGTGCTAGCAAGTCTGCACAACTTCCTGCTTCTAATCCGATGAAAGGGGCCTTAGAACTGCTTAAGAGCTATGGTGGTCAAGATTTCTTTAGCGGAACTGGATTTAAAGTGATTGATGCTTTGGGCAAGCAAGTTACAGGAAAATTAGACGGCAATGGCTTTGCTCAAGTAACGGGTATTGCACCAGGACCGGCTAAAGTTGAGTTTGACAAAGATCCTCGAAGTGCTTGGGATTCAGCGAGTCATTTTAAGCGTGACTATCAATGGGCAGAAAACGTTGTACCGGGAGCTTCAGACTTGATTCAGAATGCACTCGGGTCGTTGGGGCAAAATTTAACATCACAGTTAAAAGATAATCTCTTTAATTTAAATGCCGATTCTTTAAAAAATATCGGAAAAAATGCATTAAAAGATCTAGGTGGACAGGCATTAAATCAATTTAAAGACCAAGTCACCAATTCCGCACTATCTGCAATTTCATCGAAACTCAACTTGGGACTTTCTGCTTCACAAATGGCAAGTTTGGGTCAGGGTGCACAAGGCTTATCCAGCGTATTAGGTGGAAGTGGAATGAGTAACGGCATCGTTTCTGGGTCAACTGCTGCCGCAGTTCAGAACTCTCAAGCAACTATTGATAAGGATATTGTGGGTCGTAAAATTTCTTATTCTACACGCGCATTGACTTATACGGAAACCATTCGAGAAGGCTCTGCAACGCCTACGAATGTGACAGCTGCACCAGTCGCAGTGCCTAAAGTGCCTGAAATAAAAGTAGCGGAAGCTGTACCAGAAAAAGCGATACCTGTCCTTGCTAGTGAAGATGATTGGGTGGACCGGAAACAATATTCAAGTCCTTACCTCACTTACAGTGAAACCACACGACCGAAAAAGAACAATGGTTAGTACTTCATAAGAGCGACAGCAAAACACAATTTTAAATATTTAGAATTTGAGTAATAGGTTTTTACATGACAACTGATCAAAATGTTCAAAAAGAACAACAGACAATAAATAAGCCAGCCGTAGAATTGGCAATTTTCAATTTAGAGAGTGTGACGCATACTGAAGATCATAAGTTTATAGCACATCAAATTCAGGATTATTTAAAAGCGTGTGGAAATACCAGCCTTGAGCAGCTAAAAGCTAATGCAAATGTTCCGACTGTAGCGAATATCTTTGCATTATCTGGGGCAGTTTTAGACTTGTTATTATTTGCCACCGAGCAAGAACAAGGGGATGCCGCTGTACAAAAAATAGCAGTGCTGAGTATGAACCTGATAGGTTTGTATTTAGAACCTAAAGCTGAAGCTCATGTACGTATGGCTTTACGTCCTTTATTGGGACTCATGGCTGAATGCTTATATCCGCAAAATGGTAAGATCAAAGAAGCTGATATCCGTCGCATGTCTTTGCATTTAAATGCACAAATGGCAGGAGATTTAGAAAAGTTTCTGACTGAAACACAGGCCAAACTACCTAGCCTGCTTTCAGGTGCGACAAATTTAGGAACATCAATATTAAACACTTTTGCAGCACCTATTCAGTCGGGGCTGGTTTCACCGACTATTAGCTTTGGTGCAAGTGCTGAAAAACGAGATCCGGCAGAACAATTTAGCAATTGGGCAAAACCGCTGATTGATTTAAGTAAAACCAGCGCACTTGCCAATATGCTACCTAAAATAAGGAAAGAACAAACAGGCACGCTGCTACAAACTCAAGCAACTCAGGCATTGAGTTCATTTCCAAATGAAATTCAACGTCAAGCTAACGCAGGTCTAAAATACAGTTTGGCATGGCTAATTCAAGAAACCTTAAAAGCCATTAAAACTCAAGGTAACAAAGCCAATGCCAGTGTGCCGATTAATCAAACTGGCGAGCATGAGCAGCATACGACGGGCGATACTTTAGAGTTTTTAGCTTTACAGGCTGACGCATTGAATGATTCGACTTGTTCGATTCTAAGAGAGGATGCTACACCTAGTGACTCAGCAACTGATAATAGTATTAGTTATGCTATAGGTGCGGAAAGAGTCAATCACACCGATTTTAATTTGCCTAAAGTGGGTTTCAGCTTTAAGCGTCAATATAACTCGCAAATGTATGAGTTTGACCAAAGCCTCATGGGCGCGCGTTGGATGATGCCTTTTTCGAATGTCATCATCCAAAATAGAAACGGCTATTTGTTTATTGATAGTAATGGGCGCAAGCATCAGCTACCAGATTCAATTACCTATGAAGCATACACGGTGCCTTATGAAGGCTTTACGGTAGAACCTTTAGAAAATGAAGATTTGCTACTAAATTTTGGTTCAGCGTGGAGTTTTCATTTCCATAGCTTTAATGGCGGAAAACACTATCAGTTGATTCAGCAATTTAATGAAGAAACAGATGAAAAAGTTGCTTTAAGTTATATTTTGTTTGAGCAGCAGGCTTATCTACAAGGCATTGATTTTCAATTGAAACGAGGCAAGCATCAACTCAAGTTTGCCTTTAATGATCAAGTAAAAGTTATCGCTGCTTTTGTGGATGAACAGGCAGAGCCAGTGTCACGTTATGAATATGATACGCAAGGCAATTTAATTAAGGCTGTAGATCAAAATGGCCACGTGCGCAGCTATGAATATAATGATGCGCATCAACTGACTCGCTATACCGACCGTACTGGTCGTGGGCAAAATATCCGTTATGAATCAAAAGAGGCGAATGCCAAAGCCATCGCAGAATGGGCAGATGATGGTAGTTTTAAAACACGTTTGGAGTGGCACCCGAGACTGCGCCAAGTTGCTGTGTATGATGCTTATGATGTGCCGACCTATTACTACTTTGATTTAGATGGTTTTACCTATCGCACACGCTTAGCCGATGGCCGTGAAAAATGGCTCTCTCGTGACAGTCAAAAACGCATTACCCGTCAAATTGATTTTGCAGGCCTAGAAACTGAACAAATTTATAATGAGCAAGATCAGCTGATTAAAATTGTACAGCCGAATGGCGGTATGATCCGCTTTGCATATGATAAAGCAGGAAATTTGACGGAAACTAAAGATCCAGAAGGGAATATTTGGAAAAAAGAATACGATGCGGATGGTAATGTCACCAAGGAAATTAATCCTTTAGGTCATAGCACGCAATATAAATACAACAACGATAATCAAGTTGTAGAAATCATTGATGCCAAAGGCGGCTCTAAAAAAATTCAATACAATGATTTGGGGCAAATGACCGCATATAGCGATTGTTCAGGTAAAGAAAGCGCATGGGAATACGATGAAGAAGGCGCACTGACGGCCCAGCAGTCTGCTGCTGCGCAGCAAATCAAATATATCTACAGCTCAGAAGGTAAAGACAAAGGTCAGCTTAGAGCAATTGTTTATCCTGATGGTTTAAAGGAACAATTTGAGCATGATGAAGAAGGGCGCTTGCTGAAGCATACGGATACCAAAGGTTTAAGCACGCAGTATCGTTATAACTCAGTTGGGTTGCTCGAACAGCGTATAGATGCGAACCGTCATCAAATAGGCTACCAATGGGATCAGCAAGGCCGTATTCAAAAGCTGATCAATCAAAACCATGCAGAATATTTATTTGAATATAACCGTTATGGTCAATTGGCACGTGAACAGGCTTTCGATGGCGAAGAAAAATATTATAGCTACAATGAAAACGGTCAGCTGTTCCAAATCCGTCAGCCGAATGTGTTTACTCAATTTGCATATTTTGCTGATGGTGCAATCGCTTCAAAAACTTATACCCATGTACAAACTCGTGTAAGTCAAACAGAAGAATTTGAATACAACCTGAATCATCAGTTGAGTAAGGCGACGAATAAAGACAGTCAAATCGATTTTTATCGCAACGCGCTTGGCCAATTGGTCCGTGAGCATCAGCATTATAAAGTGCCGCATTTAACTCCGCTGACGGCTGTGCTGCGTTATGAATATGATGTGCTGGGAAATTTAACTCAAACGATTCGCCCTGATGGACAGGTTCAAAGCAATTTGAGTTATGGTTCAGGGCATATTTATGGCATTGCGTTAAATAAAAAAGACATGGTGGCATTTCAGCGCGATGATTTACACCGTGAAACTGCGCGGATGCTCGCCAATGGCTTAATTCAAAGCAAAAATTATAATGATGTCGGTCTGCTGAGTTCACAAATTATTCGACCAGAACAAGAAACTACAGGTCGTGTACAGCATCAAGCAGAACGTCATTATCAATACGATAAAAACTACTTACTGACCCAAGTTGAGGACAGTCGCTTAGGTCAACTCAACTATCAATACGATGTAATTGGACGATTGATCAAAAGCCAAGGTCCGCAACTTACAGAAAGCTTTGCCTTTGACCCAGCGGGTAACTTGATTGACCCGATTGCGACACAATCATCACAAGTGAAAAATAACCTGATTACGCAATATCAAGGCAAACACTATAAATACGATGCACTGGGCAATGTGGTTGAAACCACCCAAGCTGGTAAAACGCTTAAATTGACTTGGGATAACCTGAATCGTTTAGAGCGAAGTGACAATAATGGTCAAGTCACGACTTATGGCTATGATGTCTTTGGGCGACGCTTATATAAACATAGCCCGATAGAAAACAGCTTAACGTTATTTGGTTGGGATGGTGACTTAATGATTTGGGAGTCACAACAATCCAGTAATGAACAAACACAATATACCAAACATTATGTTTATGAGCCGAATAGCCTTGTACCATTATTACAAACAGGCTATGCAGGATTTATTAAATTAATCGAAACGCCAGATTACTTAAAGTTCCAAACAGAACCTTACTCAGTTTATAAAGACCCTGTATGGAAAACTGAAACACGGAAGAATAAGGCTGAGTTAGAACGGGTTACGTTTTATCATTGTGATCAAGTGGGTACACCACAAACACTAAGTAATGAGTTAGGTGAATGCGTTTGGGAAATCAAACAGGATACATGGGGCACTTCTTTAGGGATCAAGGCGAGTGAAAACTCACTTGAACAAACCAATATCCGATTTCAGGGACAATACTTTGATCGTGAAACAGGTTTACATTATAACCGTTACAGATATTATGAGCCACATAGTGCAAGGTATTTGAGTAAGGATCCAATTGGCTTATTTGGGGGGGTAAATAATAGTAGTTATGTAAGTGATCCGAATCTGTGGGTGGATCCATTAGGGTTGATACAGTGGACGGGCAGTGCATACCAAGTAAGTTTAGCATTTGCTAATGGGGGGGATTTTACCCTAACGAGTGAGTGCAAGAATGGGCGAAGAGCAAAAGTACAAATTTATGCTGGGGGAGTAGGTTATTCCAAAGGGCTTTCTGTTGGCGCTTTTGGCATGAATTCTGTAACGTTTGAAGATGGGCTTAGTAGAATTGAACCTGATGTTTTTAACGGGGATTGGGTAGATAAAGGAGTTGCGCTAAGCGTTGTAAAAGGTGTTTCAGTTGGTAATACACATATAGGAAAAGCTCGATCAGTAGGATGGTATACATGGATTACTAGAGGCTATGTGGCGTCAGTTGGTGCTACAGGGGGGGAAGCAAGAGTTACTAGCCAAAGGTTTGAGAGTTGTAGAAATTACACATGTGATGATACGTGTAGAGAGGAGATTAAAAGAAGAACTGAGGAAGCGAAAAAATATCCAAAGCCAGATCCAATTTATATTCCACCGTCTTCTCAGTGGTTTAGTGGATTTTAATATTTATTGAGGTTATCAAATGAAAAAAAGTGTTTTAGTTTTAATGGTGCTATTAATCTGTTCTTGTTCTAATACAAAGAATGTTATGAATGATATTAAAAATAATCAAGAGGATAAGCATAATGTTGAAATTAATGTTTTAAGTGATAATGAGAATTATGAAATAGCTATTAGCTATAAAGATTCAAATCCAAAATTATATATTCAGTATCTAACAGAAGCAGCTCAAGAAGGAGATCCAATAGCACAAGATGAATTGGCGGGCGAATATGCATTTGGAGAAAGACTAGAAAAAAATCCTAATTTATATTTATATTGGGAGGAAAAATCTGCTTTACAAAATTATAGTTTGGCTCAATTAAATTTAGGGTTGTCCTATTTGTTAGGTACGAATGGGTTAAAAAAAGATAATTTAAATGCAAAAAAATGGTTAAATAAGGCTGCTTTAAATGGTGAGGAGGTAGCGCAAGAGTATTTAAAAAGACTTGAAAATGGTGAATTTAACTCTAAATAACTTTACATTATTTGTGGGTGTCTTAAATTATTATAGGTATTATGTTGAGATATTTTGATCATAGTTTTTTTTGATGATATGTAATTACTAGGGTGTGTCCTCATTTGGCTTTGCACCAAATAAATATACAGGCTATACGAATCATAGATTTATAATTGCGTGCCAGTTTATCAAATCGAGTTGCAATAGCACGGAAATGTTTTAATCTCGCAAAAGCATTTTCAACTAAATGTCTTAATTTATATAGATATTTATCAAATTCCTTATTCGATCTCTTACTGTTTGATCTCAATGGAATAATGGGAATCATATTCTTGTTCTTGGCATATATTCTAATGTGCTCAGCATCATACCCCTTATCAGCAATGAGATAAGTTGCCTCGTCTACCGTATCAATCAGTTGTTTTGCAACTTGACTGTCGTGGACGTCACCCTCAGTGATTTTAAAATCAATCGGTAATCCATTCACGTCGGTTGCAAGATGTATTTTTGTTGTTCGTCCACCGCGTGATTGTCCAATTGCTCTTTCGAAACCATGCCGAGCTCCACTTGCATGTTGATGCACGCGTATGTAGCTTCCGTCAATGAATACCCATTCTTGATCCAAGATGCCTCGTAATCTAAAAAAAATTTATCCCACAATCCCTTGCTTGCCCAACGATTAAAGCGATTGTAAGCAGTTTGCCAAGGACAAAATTCTTGGGGAATATCACGCCATGTGGCGCCTGTACGCAGTTTCCATAAGATCGCTTCCATGATATTTCTACTATTCTTTGAACAGTAACAACCGTGTAATCGCATAGTATCTTGAATTTGCTGCCAGATATCATCGGTGAGAAGAGTACGTGCCATTGAAAAAATATAGAAATCAAAAGAGCTTAAAGGAGGATTTTAAGTATTTAAAACCAATTTTTCAAATGAGGACACGCCCTAAAATAATTCTTAAATGGATTTCTTAATGAGGCAAAGAAATCTATTCAAGAATTATCAATTTCGTATGATTGAATAATTGGTGAGTATACTAAGTTGGAAATTAGTATAGATAAAAGTGGAATTGATTTATCGGGATAGCTTTATTAAATTATCATTAAATACTTATTTGGCAATATAATATTGGTATGAATAAGTCTGCACCTAAAATTTATTATACAATCAATCATCATATAATTAAGTTTTTATTAATAAGGAGAAACCTATGATGTTTTTTTAGATGGTGATGTGGTTTTCTATGATAGTTCTTGGGGGAGATTAAAAAATAAAAAAATACAAAATGGTAAGTCTGAGCAGTTGTTTTTACCATACAGCTATAGAGGGTTTGTAAACGTAAAATCAAAAGGGAAGATTATTAAAAGAATTCCTACTCAAAAATCAAAAGATTCAAAGTATGCTGGACCATTATTGTATTCCAGTTCTAATTTTAAGGACTTTGTATTAGGAAGGAAAAATAATAGTAAAGAGGAGATAAATATCAGTTCTCAAGAAGAAATGAAAAAAACTGTTACAAAACTAATGAATGAAAATAAATACAATAAGGTATTGCAAGATGCTTCAGATAATAGATTGGATGGTTATCTGATTGAAATAAAAGATTATCCAGGTATTGAGGAAAAAATATACACAAGTGTGGACTTTCTAAATATGGAGGCTAAGTCTTGCCGACACTTTATATTTGAAATATTAGCATCATTTAATTTTGATGCAAAGTATTTTCCTGCTGGAGCTTATGCAGCTGAAAATTTTTGGTATTCTAGAGAGAATAGGAAGCTTGTTTTAACTACTATTCTTATTCCTTTAATGGAGGGGAGGGATAAAAATGGTAAGTTGCATCAATTAAAATTCTATTTAAAAAGATCTAAGACTGGAAAGCTACTTTTGATATTCCAAGGTAGAGCTGTTTGGAAAAAATATATGAATTTAACTACTATTTCAGTTAATAATAAGAAAGTAACTATGATTGGTGGAATCTATGAGTTAGCACATGATCTAAAATCAAATTTACAAACCTCTCCAATTGTAGGAGCAATTAAAACAAGTGGTAAAATTATTACCACTGCTGTTAAAGGATCACCTTTCGGATTATTTTTAGTGGCCGCTGCTGATACTTTGGAGTGGATACTTAATGATAACCCTGATAAAAAACTAAGCGAACTTTTCGGACAAATTATTATTGACTTCTCAAAAGCTCTAGTTGCTGGGTTGGCGGCTGTGATTGTCGGTGTAGCTGCAGTAATACTTGGTGGTAGTGCTTTAGTTGTAATAGCAGCAGGTGCAATAGCTATGTTAGCGGCATCTTTTTATTTAGAAAAAGCAGATGCAGCTGGATTAGGAACAAGTGGTGTACCTTGGGCACAAATTTCAAAAGATCAAACGGAAGCAATTTGGGAAACTATACGTCAAAAAATTATAAAAATTAGCGTGGAAAATACAAGTAAAATTTCTAATGAGAACCAAGAATTTAAGTTTGAGCCAATAATATGAAAAATATTAATAATGTAAAATTAATTCCATACAATGTTAAGTCTGATATTCAATTGGCTACAATGTTTTGTTATTTTACTGTAATTTTGTTTTTTAATATTATGTTGTATTTATTTGGTGATAATAAAAGCTTGCTATTGTTTTTGAATTTTTCATTTTTAGTTGTTTATTTTCTTTCATTTGTTTTTTTTAAAAAAACATTTTTGGTTTTATTTAGAGATTGGTGTTCGTCTTTTTTGGTTTTTCTTAGTTTTGTTTTTATGTATTTTGAGTTTGGTTCAAGATTTTTTAATATATATTTTCTTTTTTTATTTTTCATTATTTATTTTTTATTTGATTTATTTTATTTAATGAAAAAAAATGGAATGATTATTTTTGATGCTATTAATTCTTCATTTTTTGGTCTTGAATTTGATTATAAGAAAAGAGAGGATTATCGTTTAAATAAACTAGTAATTAATAGGAGTTTTTTTCATAAAATATTTTATTTTTTTGTGATTGTTTTTTTTATTTTTGGTTTTGTTTTTGGAAAAAATCTTCCTTATGTTTTTTTTGGCGTAAGTAGTTTTTCTAATGGTGGTAATGATTCTTTTTATGATTTTGGCTTATTTCTAATTGGATCTGTTGTAACATTTTTTTGTGTAACTTATGTCAATATTTTATTTTTATTTTTATTATATTTTATTAAATGTGTTAAAATAAGGTTTAAATAATTTTATTATCAAGAGGTTAAAATGATTTTTTTAGGTTGGGTGTTATTTTTAAAATAATAGTGGAATAAAAATGATTATTGATTATTTGAAAAATTTATTATAATTGTTGTTTTGATGTATGTAATAGGACTCCCGATTTTTGGGTTTATATGTTGTTACTATAAACATGAGGAAAACCCCAACTATTTTAAGCTGTTTTTAACAGAAAGCAGGTAAATTTTTTCTATATTAATTATCAAGAATATATAGAAAAGAAATGAACAGGTGTGGTTTATATTATGGGCAGTAGTTTTGGGTTATCTGCATTCCATTACGAGAGCTTCGGGCACATATCATCGAAGACGGCATCCTAAAACATACCTTTGTGATTGGCTTTCCAATGATTAGAATATTCCGTACCCAAGGTTTATGGGCTTTTATTTGTCATTTTATAATGAAAGGACCAGAAGAGCTTTATCCGAAACCTCACCCTATGTATGGGACAATTGATACTTTTAAACAACTGATTTATTGTCAAAATGTTCAAGGCGCAAAAGAAAGCTGGAAAGAGACCTGGAAGCTATTTCGGATCATTTATATCTATAATTGGGTTCCAGTATTATTTTTTTATCCCTTTGATGTGTGTAACTTTGTGGCGCGAAGAATTTTATTGTATATCAAACCATTGCCCGTTTGGCATGATGCTGTCATAAGAAAAAATAAAATGAATTTAGAGCGGCCAGAAGAAATCAGTGCAAAAGATAATTTTGAATTTACGATGTTTAAAATGATGGATAAATAAAAAGCCCCTCAGGGCTTTTTTTACATCTAAAGGACTTAAGGCAACTGCTTAATCGGACTGCCACCCAACGCCTGCATTAAAGTTACATAAGCATTATATTGACTCTGTTTGGTTTGAACCAAAGACAGTCGCGCATTACGTGTGGTTTCTTGTGCATCAAGCAAGTTTTTCAACGCAATGGCACCATTTCGATAACGTACTTCAGTCAAACGCTCAGTCTTTTCTGCAAGCTGTACATTACGCTCTTGCAAAGCAACTTGTTGACTTAACTCAGTACGATTGGATAGCGCATTTTCCACATCGGCAAAAGCCTGATACAAGGTCTGACGATATTGAATAATAGATTTTTCATAATCCAAATCACTAATCGCGAGGTCTTTCTTCATATCGTTATATTGCAAGAAAGGCAAACTTAAACTTGCACCCAAAGCCAAAGCAGGGTTTTGTAATAAATTACTCAAAGAGGTACTACTCGAGCCTAAACTGCCAGTCAAACTAATCGAAGGGTAGTAACTCGCTTTCGTTGCATCTTTATTTGCCAAAGCTTTACGTAATCTTAATTCGCTCGCTTGTAAATCTGGACGGCGAGACAACAACTCGGCAGGTAAACCTGCTGCAATCGTCGGTAATGCAATTCGAGGTAAACGCTGTGGCTCAGCAATATTCAGTTGCTGTACAGGCTGATGCAATAACACAGCCAATGCAGTACGTGTTTCCACTTTTTGTTGGGCAATTTGGCTTAAGGTCGCTTTTTGACTTTGTACAGATTGTTCCGCTTGCGTTAGATCTAAACCTGATACGGCGCCAGCTTTGTATTGCACCTTGACCAAGTCATAGGTTTTTTGCGTACTGGCTAAGTTTTGCTGTGCAATACTGTAGCGCTCATTTAAATAGCCGAGCTGCCAATATAGATTAGCTGTTGTTGCAATCAAGCTTTGAGCAGTGGCTTGCAGGTCTTGTTCAGTTGCTAAAGCTTCCCATTTTGCGGCCTCTGTCTGGCTAGCCAAACGACCAAATAAATCTACTTCATAACTAACACCACCGTTGAGTGACACACCTTTTGATGAATCATCACCTGAGTTAAGGTCAAAGTTATGTCCAGTTGAAACACTTGAGCTCACGCGTGGCCCTTGTTTATTTTCAGCCAAACCTGCTTGTAGTCGAGCTTGCTGTAAATTAATACCTGCAACAGCGAGGTCAGTATTGGCAGCTAAAACTTGATTCACCAACTGGTTTAATTGAGCATCATTAAACAATGTCCACCATTGGTCAGCATACGTATCGGCATGAACTTGCTGACTCATGGCTTTCGCATTTTGAAATTGCGTCGGGATTTGTGTTGCAGGAGCTTCATACGGCGTCTTAACCACAGCGGCACAGCCGACTAGGCTACTTCCGAGAATGAAGGCACTTGCAAGTTTAGTTAAGGTCATTTGCATCATTATTTCCTTATTCGCGAGAAAGCGCATCGACAGGGTTAAGCTGTGCGGCATTACGTGCAGGAATAAAGCCAAACACAATACCAATCATACTTGAGCAGACAAATGCAGCAACAATAGACGTCGTTGAATAGGCCATTTGGAATGTTCCACCGGCAAAATGACTAATCAATTGTCCAATACCTAAAGATAATAAAACCCCAAGCACACCGCCTAAGATGCACACCAACACCGCCTCTATCAGGAACTGTTGTAAAATGTCACTTTGACGGGCACCCACGGCCATACGTACACCAATTTCTTGAGTACGCTCAGTCACAGAAACCAACATAATGTTCATGACCCCAATACCACCGACGATCAATGAAATCACCGCAATTGCAGAAACTAACAAGGTCATCGTTTGCGTAGTTTGTTGAATGGTTTCACGGATACTATCGGAGTTTTGTGTAAAGACATCTTGCGCGCCATGACGTTGCACCAATAAGTTCAATATGGCGTTTTCAGCAGCGGCACTTGGATATTCATCTTTCACTCGGACAATGATGCTGCGTACATTCGACTGACCTAGCATACGACTCATGACCGTTGAATAGGGCAAATACACATTCAGGCTATCTGAGTTGCCCATCATGCTTTTTTGTTCTTCGATCACGCCAATGATACGGCTTGGTACACTGCCTAACAAAATCACTTGACCCACAGGGTTGGTGCCATCTGCAAAAAAGGTATTTTTAGTATTACTATCAATCACCACATCTTGCGCTTGCTCAGTCACACTTTCTTTATCAAAAGGCTGACCAGAAGCGAAGTTCATTCCTTTGACATAGAAGAAATCTTCACTCACACCATTCACTGTGGTTGAAGCCTCTGTATCTTTAAAACGTGCTGTAACAGATGAATTGACTGAAGGACTAACGCCATCGACATAAGGCTGCTCAGCAAGGGCTGTCGCATCGGCTGGAACCAATGTTTTGACTTGGGAGGATCTGGAATTATCACCAAAGCCTCGACCTTGATACACCGTGATGGTATTGGTACCTAAACTGCTGATATTTTCTAAAATTTGCTTTTGTGAACCATTCCCAAGAGCCACAACAGAAACCACAGAAGCGATACCAATAATGATCCCGAGCATGGTTAAAAATGTACGCATACGGTGAGCATTCATGGCTAAAATCGCCATACGGAAGGCTTCACCTAAACGATCAACGGCTGAGCGCCAGCTCGAGGTTTTTTTCTGTGTGTTTGGAACGAGTTGTTGTTTTTCTAAAGGTTCATCATCTGTTTCAGGCACATTGGGCTGATCTGAGATGATATTACCGTCAGAAATTTCAATAATTCGCGTCGCATTTTTCGCAACATTATGATCGTGAGTGACCAATATAATAGTATGACCTTTGGCATTGAGTTCGCGCAAAATCCGCATCACTTCAATACCACTATTCTTATCCAATGCACCGGTCGGTTCATCGGCAAGAATAACATCGCCACCATTCATGAGGGCACGCGCAATCGACACACGTTGTTGCTGACCACCCGAAAGTTGGCTCGGACGGTTTTGGGTTTTTTCACCCAGTCCTAAGTCAGTCAGCAGTTGCTTGGCACGTGCATTGCGTTCGGTTGCATCTGCACCGGCATAGATTGCAGGAACTTCGACATTACCAGCAGCATTTAAATCACCGAGTAAGTGATAGCGCTGGAAAATAAAGCCAAAATATTCACGGCGTAACTGTGCCAGTTCATCTGGTTCAAGTTCACGGGTTTCACGCCCCTTGACTTTGTAGCTGCCATTTGTGGGTTTATCTAGGCAACCTAAAATGTTCATTAGGGTAGATTTACCAGAACCGGACTGACCTACAATTGCTACCAGTTCACCTGGGTAAATCTCAAGATTGACCCCTTTTAGAATCTGGACTGTGCTTTCACCGGCAGGGAATTCACGAGTCAGATTCTTGACCTCGAGTAGAGGCGTCTGATTTTGACTCATGATTACATTCTCATTGGGCCGCCAGCACCACCACGGTTGCTGCGTTTCGCTGAATCATTTGAAGTATCAGAACCGTCGGCAATCACGACTTTGTCACCCTGTTTTAAGCCACGGATCACTTGTGCGGTCACACGGTTATTTAAACCAAGTAATACCGGTTGTGGTTGCGCAGAACCATCCGCTTGCAATACACGCACCATCGCAACGCTCGCTTTACCTTGTTTGACCAATGTTTTTTCAGCTTCAGTCAGTTCTAAACCTTTAGGACGGTGTGGATTGTCTTTGTTCGATCTAGCTTCTGCGTTGGCATTTTTATCAGCAGATTGACCATCGGTAGACGTATTATTTCGGCTACGTTGTGGACGGTTCGAGGTTTGTACGGCTGCAGCAGGGACAGTCAAGACATTCTTCGCCTCATCTAAAATAATATAAACTTGAGCAGTCATATCGATACGCAATTTGCCGTCTTCATTCGGGACATCAAATAGCGCATTGTAGTAAACCGCAGTACTTGAAGACGAAGAGGTATTGCTGTTGCTTTCGGTGTTGATTGAGTTCGGCGCAGGTTCAACTTGGCGCAGGGTTGCATAGTGTTTTGTTTCACTGTCGCCCAACGTCGTAAAGTAAACACTTTGACCTTCTTGGACTTTCATCACATCAGCTTCAGAAATTTCAGCTTTAATGGTCATGGTGTCGAGCTTTGCCAATTTCACAATGGTTGGCGCACTTTGGTTGGCGTTTACGGTTTGACCTTCTTCAGTCACAATTGCCACGATGGTTCCATCCATTGGTGCAACAATTTGTGTATAGCCTAAGTCTTCTTTTGCAGTCGCTAAAGTTAAACGTGATTGTTCGATTTGTGCATTAATGGCTGCAATATCAGCTTGCGCAGTTTTATAACTTGCTAGCGCAGATTCAAGTTCTGCACGACTAGTCGCATCTTGAGCGTACATCGCTTGCTGACGTTTATATTCAGCATCGACTTTGGCTAAATTTGCATTTTTTACTGCCAATTGCGCTTGTTGATTTTTAATACTGGCTTCGGCTGTTTTAAGGTCATTTTCCTGACGTACCGAGTCAATACGGGCAATCAGCTGACCTTGTTTCACTTCATCACCGAGTTGCACATACATCTTTTTCACCTGACCAGAAACCTGTGCACCAACACTCACCATTTTGGTTGCTTCAAGCACACCAGTTGCGAGCACTGAGTTTTCAATGTCACCACGACTCACTTCAGCAGTAATATATTGCGGCTGAGTTTCTTTAGGTTTTAGGAAATGCCATGCAGTGACAGCGATTGCCAAAGCAACGATGATGGCTACGATCAATTTTGCTGGTTTTATTTTTGGCATGATTGGCAGTTAAAAGTTTATAAAGATGATTGAATTATAAGATTTAAATACGGATAAATTGTGAACTTTTTGAACAAATAGTAATGATAATTATTCTTTTATACTGCAATGCAAGTTATTACAGCCTTTTCATTAGACTAGAAGAGTCTGCGCCCACACAAGCTGGCAATAGCTTGTTGTACCAAGTGCTCAGGATTTTCATGACCTAAACCTTTTATTGACGCGTCTAAACGAAGTAATAGGGCAGGCCACGTCAAAAACTCATTGGCATTTAAACGGCGTAAAGCTTGTTGATACAGCCCGACCTTGGTCTTCCAAATGCCAATTTGTAAGGCATTTTGTGGTTGCTCAAACAGTTGCATCAGCAAGCGCATTTCCTTGCTGATACTCCATAAAATGAGTGACATCGGCTCACCAGAGGCAATCAAATATTGAAAAATTTTAATTGATTGCGCCAAATTGCCTTGCAGCATTGCATCATTTAAATCATAGGTGGTGTAGCGTGACTGATCTTGTAAGCAAGAGTACAGATGATCAATCTGAATCATTTCAGCTTCAGGAAAAGTATCTGCGACACGCATTAAACTATTTTTTGCAGCCAGTAAATTATGCTCATGATGCTGCTCTAGCCATTGCCAAGCATCATTGGCGAGTTGAATGCCGAGCTTTTGCGCCTCGGTGGCTAAGATTTGCTGACGATCTTTAGGATAGTTTGCAGTCAGTGCAACATTGACCCCATTGGCATCAATGGTTTGGAAGAAACTGGTCTTTAAACTCGCACTGTCTTGCTTCGGCATTACCACGAGCAGCAAGTTGCTTTCATTTTGCTGCAAATAGCTTTTTAACAGTTTTAGCCCATTGGCATCGGGTTTAATGCTGCCATGTGCCTCAATTGCCAGTTGACTAGAAAATAATGACAAGCTGTTTAACGCATTAAAGACATTTTTCCAGTCCGCAGCAGAGCTAATGTCATAACGTTGACGCTCGATTTCTCGAGCGTTCCAACTCTTACGAAATGCATCGAGGAGATTTTGTTCGAGTAATGGCTCTTGACCATGTAGCACCCAGGTACCTTGCGCTTCATCTACACGTTTTAATGCCTGAAGATAGTCAAGTTTCATAAATCAAAATTACTCAGCTTTGGTCGGTGCAGTTAGTGGGTTTGCTTTTGGTAAGCGGTTTGATGAAATTTGGCGCACGATCTGTTGTGCAATGTCATCAATAATCACTTGTTTTAAATATTTTTCTTCTTGGTCATCAGTGTTCACGGTTGCTACGTCGTATTGGTAGCTACGTGTTGCCATCAATGTACGTGGTTCTGTCACAGGGTTACCTTGAGCATCTTCAATTTGGAACGTCACATTCAAGCGCAGTAAAGTTTCAACCAATTTACCATTGAGTTCTAAACGTCGTGGAGTGTAATCCAATACATGTAAGACATAGGCATTTTGATTATTGCTCAATTGCACGCCTGCAGAACCTAAATAAATCGCTAACTTTTCATGTAAGTCATCCGTATCTTCAGGAAGTGCCAATCGCATATTGGAATAGGCTACAGGTACAGCAGCAGGGTTGGTGCCTTTTAAATGAAAACCACAACCGACCATGCCTGCGCTCAGGCCCATAGTTAATACAATTGCAGCAACACGTTGAACCAAGTGCATAAAGTGTCCTCTGTTTCCCGAAGGGATAATGTTGAAATCCTGTGTGGATTGTAAAGTCAAAGCCCGTTGACTCGCAACGGGCTTTGTTTGGGAATTGTTTTTTAATCCCTCCCGACCTCCCTTTAAAAAAGGGAGGAGATCCGATTTTTTGTTGGGAGCGGGAAGTCCCCCTTTTATAAAGGGGGATTTAGGGGGATTAAATTAAACCACCAAATTCACTAATTTATTCGGCACCACAATTTCTTTCTTGGTTGGACCAGTCAAGAATTGTTGAACTTCAGGTAATGCTTTTGCTTGCGCCAGAATGTCATCTTTAGAGGCATCGACAGACACTTCTAATTTGCCACGAAGTTTACCGTTCACTTGCACTACAATCGTTTGTGTATTGCGAGTCAGCGCAGATTCATCTACCGCAGGGAAGCGTGCTGATGTTAATTCGATACCAAACTCAGCCAATAAGGTTTGGCTTAAATGTGGTGCAAACGGAGCAAGTAAAGTTAGAAGGGTTGTGATTGATTCACGTGCAACGGCAACGTCATTGTCATCTTTCGCTTCAAACTTATTGTTTGCATTCAAAAGTTCCATCATCGCAGCAATGGCGGTGTTGAAGGCATGACGACGAGCAATGTCATCACCCACTTTTTGAATGGTTTCGTGTGTTTTACGACGCAAGTCTTGTGCAGCGGTAGATAGTGTCGCTTTGTCGATGTTTGCAGCAGAGTTACCTTGTTCAAGGAAACCAGTTGCTAGGCGCCATACACGTTTTAAGAAACGGTTTGCACCTTCAACACCAGCGTCAGACCATTCTAGTGATTGATCTGGTGGTGCAGCGAACATCATGAATACACGTGCAGTATCTGCGCCGTATTGATCAATAATCGCTTGTGGGTCGATACCGTTATTTTTCGATTTCGACATTTTTTCTTGACCGCCAACCACGACGTCTTGACCATCACCTTGATATTTCGCAGAAATGATACGGCCTTTTTCATCACGTTCTAAATCGATGTCAGCAGGGTTAAACCAAGTCTTCTTACCTGAATCAGCTTCACGGTAGTACGTATCAGCCAACACCATACCTTGTGTTAAAAGGTTAGTGAATGGTTCGTTACCTTGAACGACGCCTTCATCACGCATCAATTTGTGGAAGAAGCGTGCATAGAGTAAGTGCAGAATCGCATGTTCAACACCACCGATGTATTGGTTCACAGGTAACCAAGTTTGACCCGCTTCAGGTTTCACCATACCGTCAGTGAAATCTGGAGATGCATAGCGTGCATAGTACCAAGATGATTCTACAAAGGTATCCAAAGTATCTGTTTCACGACGAGCATCGCCACCACAGCATGGGCAAGTGGTTTCATAGAACTCAGGCATTTTGTTGAGTGGATTGCCTGAACCGTCTGGAACCACGTCCGTTGGCAATACAACTGGAAGTTGTTCTTCAGGTACTGGAACCTGACCACATTTTTCACAGTTGATCATAGGAATTGGACAACCCCAATAACGCTGACGAGAAACACCCCAGTCACGTAAACGGAATTGAACTTTTACATTTGCAAGCTTTTGAGGCTCAAGTTTTGCAAGGAATGCATCGAATGCGCCTTGGAAATCTAAACCGTCAAATTCACCTGAATTCACCAATTTACCTTCTTTAGAGCCATACCATTCTTGCCACTCTGTCGCAGAGAAGTCGCTATCATCTGCGCCTTTCGCATCAATCACTTGCTTGATGGTTAAGCCATATTTATTCGCAAATTCGAAGTCACGTTCATCGTGTGATGGAACCGCCATCACCGCACCTGAACCGTAAGACATCAAGACGTAGTTTGCGATCCAAACAGGAACTTCTTCACCTGTAACTGGGTGCTTAACTGACAAACCTGTTGCCATGCCTTTCTTTTCAGCAGTCGCAAGGTCTGCTTCAGCAACAGAACCCATACGGCATTCTTCAATAAATGCAGCAAGCTCTGGATTGTTTTCCGCAGCTTTAAGTGCCATCGGATGTTCTGCTGCAACCGCAACATAAGTCACACCCATTAAGGTGTCAGCACGAGTGGTAAATACAGTTAAACCATCTGCGTAAATATCTGGATTCGCTGAAGGGAAGGTGATTTCCATACCCTGTGAGCGACCAATCCAGTTACGTTGCATGGTTAAAACTTGCTGTGGCCAGCCGTCTTTTAATGTTTCTAAATCGTCAAGTAATTCTTGCGCATAGTCAGTGATGCGGAAGTAGTACATTGGAATATCACGTTTTTCGACCAATGCACCAGAACGCCAGCCACGACCATTTTCAACTTGTTCGTTTGCTAAAACAGTTTGGTCTACTGGGTCCCAGTTCACTGTTGAAAGCTTACGGTAAATTAAACCTTTTTTATAAAGCTGTACGAATAACCATTGTTCCCAGCGATAGTATTCAGGTGTGCAAGTTGCAAATTCACGATCCCAATCTACAGAAAGACCTAACTTTTTAAGCTGATTACGCATGTAATCAATGTTTTCAAAAGTCCATTTTGCAGGAGCGACTTGATGGGCAATCGCCGCATTTTCAGCAGGTAGGCCGAAAGCATCCCAACCCATGGGTTGTAGCACAGTTTCACCTTGTAAACGTTGGAAACGGCTGATCACATCACCAATGGTGTAGTTACGCACATGACCCATATGCAGTTTGCCACTTGGATAAGGGAACATAGAGAGGATATAACGACGTGGTCCTTCTACTTGGTCGGCAACTTTAAAGGCTTTGCGATTTTCCCAGTCTTGTTGGACTGTAGGTTCAATCGCACTGGCTTGATATTCAGGGTCAATGTGAGTAGTCATAAACGTAAATAGAAATAACGGTTAAAAAGTTTGTGCTACAGCATAGCGCAAAATACGCCTAGAGTGAATTTTGCGATGCTGTGTAGATGTAAATAATTTAAGTCGATATAGCAGGACTTTGGCATGAATTATTGTGCTGCGGCAGCTACCGCTTGAGCTTGGCGGAGTGCTGCATTGGCTTCGCGTTGTTGTTCTGCTTGTTGCTCATTTTGTTCATTCGACTGTTCGGCTTCACGTGAAACCTCTTCTTGGTTTTTTGCTGGAGTTGATTGCGTAGTCGTTGTTGCGCCATAGGTATTTACTTTACCTTTACGCTGCGCATTTTTTGGCGGTGGCGTGGTGGTGTAATGCGTTGAACCTTTAGCATCCACCCATTTGTAATATTCTTTCGCTGAAAGGTCCAAACTGGTCAGGCAAAACGCCATGCTAGATAAAATACAGGCAGTTCGTGCAATCGTCGTCTTCATCATAAATTCAGTCCCAAAGTTATAGTGATCATGCAAAATTATGCTGAAAATTTTGCGCTTTTTTGACAGCAGAATCTATGCATTTTTTAGCACAAAGGATAAAAGGGGCATCGCGTGGGATGAGTAACTTTGTGAATGATGATTTGTGAATGATGAATTGTGGAATTAATAAGCAATCAAAATATTGTGTTTTTATCATTTAATCCATGCCTTAAGTTGAAAGTGAGGCAATTGAATTAAAAACCCACAGCAATTCATTTAATTTATTTATTAGATTTATAAAAGTATTTTATTAAATACATGCTAACTGGTTATAAATAAACAAACTACAAAGAATGCAAAGAACGGGAGTGTGCTTAAAAAACAAACGGTCTGTAAGTAATCAGAAAAAAGCCCATTTTTAAACTTGACTTTAATGGTTGAAACTACAAAAATGCTGTCTTTAGTTTTATATGCCTTAGATCGATCACCCTTCGAATGAGTGCATTTTAGCAATGGACTTCTTCTCTAGCCGAGAGGTTGAACAAAGCCAACAAAATATGTTTATCCCAACATGTTTTAGACCCCATATTGCTCAAACAGCAAGCAGGTCAGATTTTTTTCTTATTGCTATGAAAACTATGAAATTTGTGTGCTATAACAGAGCACACAGTTAATGAATTAACCACGACAAATGCCCTCCATTTGTGCGTGAAAAAAGATTAGGGTGAATCACGTTGGAACTTTTATCTGGTGGTGAAATGCTCGTACGCGCTTTAGCGGACGAAGGCGTTGAACATGTTTTTGGATACCCAGGCGGCGCAGTACTGCATATTTATGATGCGCTATTTCAACAAGAAAAAATCAATCATTACCTAGTGCGCCACGAGCAAGCTGCTGGTCATATGGCTGATGCTTACTCACGTGTCACAGGTAAAACAGGTGTCGTACTGGTGACATCTGGTCCGGGTGCAACAAATACCGTAACTCCAATTGCAACTGCCTATATGGACTCAATCCCAATGGTGATTTTGTCAGGTCAGGTTGCAAGCCATCTTATCGGTGAGGATGCGTTCCAAGAAACGGATATGGTTGGTATTTCGCGCCCAATCGTAAAACACAGCTTCCAAGTACGTCATGCAAGCGAAATCCCTTCGATTATTAAGAAGGCATTTTATATCGCTTCAAGTGGTCGTCCGGGTCCTGTTGTCGTTGATATTCCAAAAGATGCAACGAATCCTGCAGAGAAATTTGCTTACGAATATCCTGAAAAAGTGAAAATGCGTTCGTATCAACCGCCGCATCGTGGTCACTCAGGTCAAATTCGTAAAGCAATTGATGAATTGATTCATGCTAAACGCCCAATTATTTATTCAGGCGGCGGTGTGGTTCAAGGCAATGCTTCTGCACAGTTGACAGAACTTGCACATTTACTGGGTTATCCAGTAACCAGTACCTTAATGGGTCTTGGTGCGTATCCGGGCAATGATGAACAATTCATCGGCATGTTGGGTATGCATGGTACTTACGAAGCCAATATGACGATGCACAATGCAGATGTGATTCTGTGTGTGGGCGCGCGCTTCGATGACCGTGTAACCAATAATCCAGCGAAATTCTGTCCAAATGCCAAAGTCATTCATATTGATATAGACCCAGCAACGATTTCAAAAACAATTATGGCGCACATCCCAATTGTGGGTGCAGTAGAGCCTGTATTGACTGAAATGTTGGCTCAATTAAAGCAATTGAATGTGTCTAAACCAAATCCAGAAGATATCGCGGCTTGGTGGAAACAAATCAATGAATGGCGTCAAGTTCATGGTTTGAACTATGATAAACCAACTGATGGTTCAATGAAGCCACAGCAAGTTGTTGAAGCGTTGGATAAAATTACCAATAGCCAAGCCATCATTACTTCAGACGTTGGTCAACACCAAATGTTTGGTGCGCTTTACTACAAATACACACGTCCACGTCAATGGATCAACTCAGGTGGTCTAGGAACCATGGGTGTAGGTTTGCCATATGCTATGGCAGCAAAACTTGCCTTCCCAGATCAACAAGTAGTGTGTATTACTGGCGAAGCATCGATTCAGATGTGTATCCAAGAACTTTCTACATGTAAGCAATATGGCTTGAATGTAAAAATTCTATGCTTGAATAACCGTGCATTAGGTATGGTTAAGCAATGGCAAGACATGAACTACGAAGGTCGTCACTCAAGTTCTTATGTTGAGTCACTTCCTGACTTCCCTAAATTAATGGAAGCGTATGGGCATGTGGGTATTCAAATTGATCATGCAGATGAACTCGAATCGAAGCTTGCTGAAGCAATGGCGATCAATGACAAGTGCGTGTTTATTAACGTGATGGTTGACCGTTCAGAGCATGTATATCCAATGTTGGTTGCTGGCCAGTCAATGAAAGATATGTGGTTAGGCAAAGGAGAGCGCACACAATGAGACATATTATCTCTGTACTTGTAGAAAACGAAGCAGGTGCGCTTTCACGTTTGGTAGGTTTATTCTCTCAGCGTGGTTATAACATTGAGACATTAAACGTAGCGCCAACAGAAGATCCGACGCTTTCGCGTTTGACTTTAACCACGTATGGCGATGAGCATAAAATTGAACAAATCACCAAACAACTCAACAAGCTTGTCGAAGTTGTTAAAGTTGTTGATTTGTCTGAAGGTGCTCATATTGAACGTGAATTGATGTTAATTAAAGTCAAAGCACTCGGTTCAGCACGTGCCGAAATTAAACGTACTGCGGATATTTTCCGTGGACAAATCGTAGACGTAACGCCAACGACATATACCATTCAAATCGCAGGTACAACTGAAAAGATAGATGGTTTTATTGATGCCTTAGCTGAAAATACAATTCTAGAAGTTGTACGTTCAGGTGTTTCAGGTATCGCACGTGGCGAAAAAGTTTTAACTATCTAATTTTATATATTCACCTCACTCCTATGGGTGAGGTACTTGAAACGTGAATAATCAAACAGAATCACGGTATCAAGTTAAAGGAAACGAAAGCATTTTAGCGGAGACAGCAATGCAAATTTTTTACGATAAAGACACAGACTTATCTATCATCCAAGGCAAAAAAGTAGCAATCATTGGTTATGGTTCACAAGGCCATGCTCATGCGCTTAACCTTAAAGATTCAGGCGTTGACGTAACTGTAGGTCTACGCGCTGGTTCTACTTCTTGGAAAAAAGCTGAAAATGCTGGTCTTAAAGTTTCAGAAGTTCCTGCTGCTGTAGCTCAAGCTGACTTAGTTATGATTTTGACTCCAGATGAGTTCCAATCACAACTTTACCGTGACGTAATTGAGCCAAACATCAAGCAAGGTGCAACGCTAGCATTTGCTCATGGTTTCTCTGTTCTTTATAACCAAGTTGTTCCACGTGCTGACCTTGACGTAATCATGGTTGCTCCAAAAGCGCCTGGTCATACTGTACGTTCAGAATTCCAACGTGGTTCAGGTGTACCTGATCTTATCGCTGTTCACCAAGATGCTTCTGGTAATGCACGTAACGTTGCGCTTTCTTACGCTTCAGGTGTTGGTGGTGGCCGTACTGGTATTATCGAAACTTCATTCCGTGAAGAAACTGAAACTGACCTTTTCGGTGAGCAAGCAGTCCTTTGTGGTGGTGCTGTTGAATTGGTTAAAATGGGCTTCGAAACTCTTGTTGAAGCTGGTTATGCACCAGAAATGGCTTACTTCGAATGTTTACACGAACTTAAATTGATCGTTGACTTAATGTTCGAAGGCGGTATCGCGGACATGAACTACTCAGTATCAAACAATGCTGAATATGGCGAATACGTAACTGGCGTTGAAGTAATCAACGAACAATCTCGTGAAGCGATGCGTAATGCGCTTAAACGTATTCAATCTGGTGAATACGCGAAAATGTTCATCCAAGAAGGTGCGTTGAACTATCCTTCAATGACTGCTCGTCGTCGTCAAAACGCGGCGCATGGTATCGAAGTAACTGGTAACAAGTTACGTGCGATGATGCCTTGGATCCAAGCGAACAAAATCGTTGATAAAGAGAAAAACTAATTTCTTGAATCAATTGATTTGAATACGAAGACCCACTCATTTTGAGTGGGTTTTTTAATATCTAAAGTTACGTGCCTTAAAAATAGAAAAGCATGCTTTTCTATTTTTACGTACCTTGGATCCAAGCGAACAAAATCGTAGACAAAGAAAAGAACGAAGTTCTGATATCTAAGTCAAAAAGCCCTTGTTTTTAACAGGGGCTTTTTTATCCCTTATAAAAGACGGCATCAAGGCTACGAGCCTCAAATGATGTAAGCGATGCTTTCATCATTTTCGCGCCTTGGATCCAAGCGAACAAAATCGTTGATAAAGAGAAAAACTAATTTCTTGAATCAATTGATTTGAATACGAAGACCCACTCATTTTGAGTGGGTTTTTTAATACCTAAAGTTACGTGCCTTAAAAATAGAAAAGCATGCTTTCATTCCTTACGCGTCACACAGAATGGTGTGCTGCCTCGTTGTACTTCGTACAAAACAGTGTTTGTACTCGTTCATACTTTGGATAGAAGTGAACAAAATCGTAAGCAAAGAAAAGAATTTATTTAATTAATTATCTTTTGAGTTTTATGCTACAAAAAACCCAATATTAGCGTGGGTTAGGATAATGATTTTATATAAATATGTGAGTTTTGAAGCTGCTTTAACGATTTTAAAAACAAAATCTCTAGGTTTTTCAGATTTAGAAGATTTTAATGACCCATTTGAATGCACTGGTTTTGGTTTTTATGATTTGGATGTGCCGACATCCCTAGCAATAGGGGCATTCCGTAATCGGTTTTCTAGAAAGTATGTGATTTTAAGTTTGACTAGAACTGCTTTAAATCCACTCATGTGGTCACATTATGGGGATAGTTACAAAGGTGTTGTGATCGGAATTGACACATGCAAAGCAGGTTTTGAGTGTGATATACAGATGGTGATCAATTTATTATTCCTTCAACAAAAGGAGAGTTGAGATATTTAAAAACAGCGCCGAAGCAAGCCAATGTGGCAAGTGTTGAAAAATTAATGTCTGTAGGAAATTCAAATATTTTAAATTGGGATAATGAAGAAGTTTTAATAAAGCATGGTTTGCTTTATAAAATGCAGGAATGGGCATACGAAGAGGAAGTACGTATTGTAAAGAATATTAGCGATGCTCAATTCGGGTATCACTTTTCTACAAAAACACATGCATATATCAATGACCAACTTTGGCAAAGAGTCCAATTGCAAACGCGTCCAATTTATACATTAAAATTGCCTGAAGAAGCCTTTGTTGAAGTATATGTTGGGAAAAATGCATATATTGATCTTAGAAGAAAGCAAGAGCTTGTGAAGCCCGTAATTGATCATAAGGTAGATCAGTTTGAATTGCTGAAAGATCTATGTATTGAATCTAATATTGGTTTGAAATGTATTTCATTAGATTTGGAAACATGGGCTTTAAAAGCGACTCCAATTTAATCTGATAGTTTGAGTCGTAGGTAGTTTCAAAACTCCTATATTTGTGTCATCTGTGTTGAATTTAGGTTGTGATAGAGTAGGCATTATTCATGCTGCATGGAGTGTGTAATTGCAATGAAAATATCAAAACTCTCTCTTTTACTCGCTCTTTGTCTACCTGTGGTGAGTTTTGCACAAGATGCAGATATAACACTGTCTGAGTTAAAGCCTTTACCTGATGTTCGCATATCCATGCAGCGGATGCTTCGCTCGACTGAAGGACGCTATTTCTTAGATTTGTATGCTGGCATATGGAATCCGCACGGGACGTTGACTGATCTGCAAGAGCCCAAACAAATTAACTTTAAAGGGACTCAAAAAGCAGATTTTATTGACTTGAATTCAGTCAATGTTGGGACGGAACAAAGTGCTGCAGCAGCTTATCGATTGGCAGGTACATTGAATGCAAATACAGGCTACTTTAAAGCTGAACTGACGGAACAAACGGCACCACCATCTACAAGTTATCTACAGTTTGAACCTGCGTTTAAAGCTGCAGATAAACCTATCCTGCTGTTTAAGTTTTATGGGGTGCAATCCGCAGACCAACCTTATGGGAAGTCTCTAAAACGCGTAGATGTGGTTAATAAATCAAATGGCAAAGTACTACAGTCATTACAAGGCTTTAATGCTTTTGGGAATAGTATGGGATTCTTAGATGTAAACTTTGATGGATACTATGATGTTGTACTTTCAGATACCTCTGATGGTCGAAAAATAGAAGATAAGCGATTTATTTATTGGATGTACAATCCTAAAACGAAGAATTTTCAACGCTCACCACAATTGGAAAAAATTGCTGGCTTCCCAAAATTAAAAGGAGAGTTGCAGCAGATCGACTTTGGGTGGTGTTTCAAAAAGTATGCTGGCATTAAACGAATCCATTATTGATATAAAAGAACACTAAATCAAAGGCTTTGAAATGATTTTCAAGCTTTTTGGAGAAGTTGCAGCTTCTCCTAAAGCCTCGC
>NZ_VOYQ01000041.1:0-21752 GCF_013420195.1 Acinetobacter sp. YH01024 | reverse complement strand
TATGCTTGTCAGGGATTTGTCCATATATGGAAGTTCAGTGCTGAAAACGAAGGATCCATCTAATGAGAAGAACTGCCCGGGATTAATCTTCCAGGAATATAAAATTATAAAGTTGCATAACTTACGTAACTTATGAAATTATGTAATCCTGAAGAGAGTGATGAGATGGAAACCTTTCCTGGTTATGCTTGTCAGGGATTTGTCCATATATGGAAGTTCAGTGCTGAAAACGAAGGATCCATCTAATGAGAAGAACTGCCCGGGATTAATCTTCCAGGAATATAAAATTATAAAGTTGCATAACTTACGTAACTTATAAAATTATGTAATCCTGAAGAGAGTGATGCGATGTAAAACTCTTTCTGTACTGCCATACTTACAATACCAGCGCACAGCCCAAAGAATGATTTCGCCCCAAAGATGGTGCCGACTATGGAAGTGATTCATCTATTGAACCTTTAGCTGAAATCCTATTTTTAACACTGCCATTTTTCCTCTTTTATAGCGTTTACTCTAATTTCAACTGCAACAAAAGAGGAAAGATGATTCATCAATTAATAGTCAAAGCTGAAGAAATTTTCAGGGAAACAAGAACGGAAAGCTTTTTGAATATCGCTGTACTCACACTCAGGATGCTTCTCTAAATAACGTCTAGTCCAAATCAGTGTGGCTTCATAATCGTTAAAGCACTGATCGAGTTGTAAAAAAATCCACAGTTCATGGGCTTTTTGAATGAAAAAGTCATTAATAATCATGAGAGCAATTTTCTTTTCAGTGTTTGAATCCGGGTATGAGTACATAGTATGTTTCTCCTATAGAGATGATAAATAGATTAGTTGATAAGATATTTATAACACATAAAAAATGTGTTTGTCACATAATTTATGTGTTTTTTGTAATTCTATGGTCTGTGTTATACTTCTAATTCAAACAGATTGTATTTATCACGATGCCGTACGAAGAATTTCAAAGACTTATGGGGAAAGCAGGTCTTTCAATTAAGGAATTTGCAACATTATTGGACATGAACCCAAATTCCATAACTAACTATAAAAAGATCGGAAAAGTACCTACTCATATTGCTGTTCTGGTTTATTTGCTTTCTAGCATGAAAGATGAGGGTATAGACTTTTACCCTATTTTCGAAAAAATTAAGTCGTATTCAAAAGACTAAGACTTTAGTTTTTTTGATTGTTTTAAGCTGTTAGTGATGACGTAAAAAATGCCTGAAGTTCAGGCATTTTTTGTTTCAGGGACTTATGCCTCGATAGAACTTTTCAATAAAGTTTCGAGTTTTGAGAACCAGGGGGGCTTTGTTGCACAAGCCTATCTGTAAAGGCTTTTTCAGCGATATAATTTTCAAATGAAGAAGCCTACACAAAATCTACCGCTCAACTAATTGGCCCGCATATAACTGAGACTCATTCATCGCGGAAATATTGCCATTTGGTTTGATCCTGCTACGCAATGGTATGCTCCATCAAAAGGTGTTAGCGGCAGTGTAAAATTGACCCCCTTGTAGTTGTAATTTAGTGGTGACAACTAAGCTGCCGTTGCTAATTCTTCAGCCAATTGCTCTGCCTGTTCAAGTACAGTCTCTGTCGCTAGTAAAGCCATATCAGGTGGGTAGCCATACTTCTTGAGTAAGCGCTTCACAATGACTCTCAGCTTCGCTCTAGCAGCTTCTTTGATGGTCCAATCCAAGGTCACATTCTTACGAATAGACTCAGTCAGCACAACAGCGAGTTCGCGCAGGATCTCTTTCTGCATCAACTCTCTAGCACTGTCATTGTCTGCAACTGCTGAATAGAATGCATATTCATATTCAGTCAGGTTGAGTTCCTCTGCCATTTTGTCTGACTCTTGGATTGCCTTAGCCAACTTGATGAGTTCATCAATCACTTCGGCTGCAGTCAGTACCTTGTTCTGATAGCCCTTGATCGCAGAGCTCAGCATCTCCATGAGCTTTTTACCTTGCGTGACACTGCGCTGCTCTCGCATCTTGATCTCATCGCCTAAGAGCTTCTTGAGGGTCTCTAGTGCAATGTTCTTGTGCTTATAGCCTTTCATCTCCTGCATGAACTCATCAGAGAGAATGGAGATGTCTGGCTTCTGGATTCCTGCTGCATCAAAGATGTCGACCACCTGTTCAGTCACAAGCGCCTGGTCAATGGTCTGTTTGACCTTGGCTTCTAATTCAGCATTGCTCAGTCCTGAGATTTTGCCTGAACCATCACTGAACTTGGCCAGTCGTGCTTTCACAGCCTGGAAGAATGCAACCACTGGCGCTGCTTCCATCGCACTTGGATGAGGTACAGCTAATGCAAATGCCTGTGACATCGCTGATACTGCATTGAGGAATCGTGTCTTACCTTCACCCTGGTCCACACCGAGGATGTGTTCCTCAGCTTCAAGAATGATGTTCAGCTTACGAGAGGTATCTGCTGTGAAGTATTCCTGGTAATTGAAGCCATGCATAATGCCATCAAGGACTTCGAGCTTCTCTTGCAGGATGGTTGCAGCTTCATCCTGTACTAATGCAGGATCACCTTTACCACCTGCTTCAGAATAGAATGAGAGGGCTTCTTTCAGATCAGATGCAATACCAAGGTAATCAACAACAAGTCCACCAATCTTGTCCTTATAGACACGGTTCACTCGTGCAATCGCTTGCATGAGGTTATGACCTTTCATTGGTTTGTCGATGTAGAGCGTATGCATACTCGGTGCATCGAAACCAGTCAGCCACATATCACGCACAATGACGAGCTTCAGTTTGTCATCGTTGTCCTTCATACGATTAGCCAGGATTTGGCGTTGCTGCTTGGTTGTATGGTGCTTGGCAATTTCTTCGCCATCCGAAGCAGATGAGGTCATCACGACCTTGATTACACCATCGTGCAAGTCATCACTATGCCATTCTGGTTTGATCGCTACAATCTCGTTGTAGAGGTCCACAGCAATGCGACGAGACATGCTGACAATCATGCCTTTACCTTGGTTTGCATTGGCAACAAGACGTTGTTCAAAGTGTTCTACGATGTCTTTAGCGATTGCCTTGATACGTTCTTTACTACCGATCAGCCCTTCAACCCTTGCCCACTTCGCACGCTCTTTTTGGGTTTGGTTTAAGTCGTCTTCACTGAACTGTTCGTCGAAGTCTTCAATGAGATCCTTACCTTCATCACTAATAGCGATTTTGGCCAGTCGGCTTTCGTAGAAGATCCGAACTGTTGCTCCATCTTCTACAGCTTGAGAGATGTCATAGATGTCTACATAGTTACCGAATACTGCAGGCGTGTTGACGTCAGTCTTCTCAATTGGTGTTCCTGTGAAACCAAGGTAAGTCGCATTAGGCAAAGCGTCACGCATGTACTTTGCAAAACCATAGACAGTCCGCTTACCGACTACCTTGCCATCATCATCTTTAACATCGACTTCTTTAGCATTGAAGCCATATTGTGAACGATGTGCTTCGTCAGCCATAACAACAATGTTGGTTCGATCTGAGAGCTGCTCGTAAACACTGCCACCATCCTCAGGTTGGAACTTTTGAATGGTCGTGAATATCACACCACCTGAACCCACCTTGAGTAACTCTTTAAGTTCTTCTCGGTTATCCGCTTGCTTAGGTGTTTGTCTAAGGAGTTGGCTTGATGCTGCAAAGGTTCCAAACAATTGATCATCTAGGTCATTACGATCTGTGATCACTACTACAGTTGGATTATCTAGAGCCAAGACAATCTTACCTGTGTAGAAAACCATAGATAGAGACTTACCCGAGCCTTGGGTATGCCAAACTACACCTGCTTTCTTGTCACCTACTGCTTGTTGCTGTACAAGTTCGAGCTTACTTCTGCCTTGATGTTGCATCGCAAGTTCTGCTGACTTCGAGTCCGAGGACATTGCAGACGCACGAATGGTGGATAGCACTGCTGCATTTACTGCATAGTACTGATGATATGCAGCCATCTTCTTGATGGTCTTAATCGTGATTAAGCCGTTCGCATCTTCTTGTTTGTTGGATTCAAACACAATGAAGTGCCTAATCATGTCCAGTAAAGTCACTGGATTCAGTAAACCATGTAGTAAGACTTCAAGCTGTGCCTGTGTCTTCTTGGCTTTGGTTTGACCATTAGATGTCTTCCAAGCCATGTAACGACTCAGGTCTGCTGACACTGTCCCTGCTTTCGCCTCTAAACCATCAGAGATGATGTTGAAGGCATTGTAGGTAAATAGGCTTGGGATTTGGCTTTGGTAGGTCTGTATCTGCTTGTATGCGCCTTCTACAGTGGCATTCTCATCTGCTGCATTCTTGAGCTCAATAACCACTAAAGGTAAACCATTCACATAGAGGATAATGTCAGGTCGTCTTTCCCAACGGTCTTCTCGTATGGTGACTTGGTTTACGACAAGGAATTCGTTATTGCTTGGATTATTGAAGTCAATGAGCCAAGCATATTCACCTTGAGTGTTACCATCTTTGCTAACTTCAATGTTGACACCTTCAGTCAGCAAACGGTGAAATGCTTGGTTATTGGTGAGTAAATCAGGGGATGAGAGATTGGTGATTTGCTTGAGCGCTTCAATACATTTATCTTCGCTCAAATGAGGATTAAGACGTTGTAATGCTTCTAGCACCTTGGCTTCTAAGATGACCTGCTTATAGCTTCGTAGAGGGTTGCTTCCCTTGGATTCAATATCAGGCCCATACACATAGCTATAGCCTAACCCCTCTAGTTGCTCTATCGCCATCAGCTCAATGTCTGATTCGGTCATCTTAGTCATAATTCCCCCTCTAGCTTAAATATCTTTAATAATCCTTCGAGCAACCTGAATATGAGTCACATGACCCACTAAATGCATTACCATCACTATCAGTTCCATTGTAATAGTAAGTATCACCTATCTTTTCGCCTGTCTGATTCCACTCGTTCCCATCTTTGTCATAACCGGTCGTATATGTTGTATTACCAATTGTCTCACTTGTTTGACTCCAAGTTGAACCCGACAAACTACTACCTTGAACCTCGGTAGTATTTCCATACTTTGTAATTTCATAAGTATTTCCATTGTTTGGGTCAACACAGGTATACATAGTTTCACTACCTGTACAATTACTTCTATCGCTTACATTTCCTGAAGAAGATTGCTCCTCTGCTAAATATTCTTCTGCCCCACTATCCGTGGAATTTTCATTACCTGAATAAATGTAATTATCTGCCTCTGACTCAATCTCGCTTTCATCAGCTAATGTAGTTTCCTCAAATGAGGGAGGAGCCTCTTCAATTTTTTTAGCACACCCCCCTAAAAAAAGACTCGAAGCCATCACTAAAACAAGTACTTGGTTTTTCATGCTATATGCCTTGTTATTTCACAATTTTGCGAATTTGAACCGCTCACCTTTGTGAACGGTATCAATTCACTTTTAGAGATCACTTTCTACGTTATAGCCATACTTCTGTACTGCATTCTCAATAGATCCCTCAAACTTATGACAAGCATAGAGGTAGAGTTCAGCATCAACCATTAGAACACCTGGTACACCTAAACCATCATTGAGTGGAATCAGAGTCTTTTGTGAACCAATCTGAACTGTTGGTCGTTTGTATGAGCAATTCACAGTGACTTTATGTGGCGATCTGTTCCAGTCAATTTTCTTGGCTTCCCACTCACGACTACCGCCCAGCAAGGTGACTTGAATCTTGGATTCTGTCGCTGTCTTGTTCAGTTGTTTGTAAGAGACAAACTTGGCGACTGAACAAGGAGAGTGATAACAAGTTTCTATGACTTTACCTTTTTGTATACCGCTATGATTGAATTTAGCTGGTGCTGCTTGGACAGTGGCAGCAAAGCCAACTACAGCAATCAAGCCAAATCCCATTTGAGTCATGCGCTTTATCATTCTGTTTCCCTCTTATTCTCTTCTACTTAATCCATCGGCACAGCGATCTTGTGAATCTTCCAACTTACGCCATCACGAACCATGAGCACTTTGACTTCTTTGGATTGATCCTGATCTTTAATGACCACCTCAAAGTCATTTAGGGACGTGTAGCCCGCTTCATATTCTGGCTTAGGTTCTTCTTTTTCTTGGTTTGATGAATCTTGACCACCCATTGACTGCTCTGCTGAGTCTTTTAAGTCTTTACCTTGTAGCATCAAGGTCATACCTTCTGGTGTGACCAAACCATCAATCATCTTATCGACCATTGTAGATGCGAGCATTGCACCTAGTGCTGCAAAACCATCATCTTTTTGGTTTGCCATCTCTTTCATCATCATGGCATTCATTTGGTCTTTGAAGCCCTGTCGCACGCTTGGATAGTCGATATACTTCGACACTGTATCGCTATCACCTGCTTGTGCTGCTTTCTTGATGTTATTGAGTGCAAGGTATGGTGTTGCATACAGGTAGCCACAGATCACGACTACGATTGCTATTAAAGCCCCTATCAGCTTCTTGTTCATGGTTTACCCCTTGGATGTAAAAAAGGTGAAGCCATCAAAGGACTTCACCGTAATACTATGCAACTTCTTCTGTTTGGTATTGGACTCTCACTTCACCACTCATGAGCTTTGGTAGAAGCATGTCTCGTAGTTTTTCTAGTGTTTGTATTTGCTTTGCATTCTCAAGTAGTTTGGTAAATATTGGTTCAATAACTGTTTGAAACTTTAACAAACTAGCTTCATCAGGATGTTTAACAACATATTCCTTCAGAATATCTGTCTTTAGGTTAGTGAAGATACTGCCATTTCCTAGCTGTAGTAATTCAGGGCGGATGTGATTGAATAACAAATATAGGTATTCATTTGAATAAGTAGAGACTGGAAAATGTAACCAACCATCGTGGATACAGGTATCGACCATCAATATTTTTGGAATAGCTGGTGTTGCACTATTACTCAAAACCAATTTACCTGCTTGAAGTAAAGTAGTCTTTGATAATCCTTCCTCTTTGATGTGCTCCTTAATGTTGAATACAAAAGGTGAGTTCAAACTCGTCACATCTGAGATCTTAAGCCAACAATAACCTGAATCACTTAAGTAATCCTGAATTGGTCTAGGTGAGCCTCCTCTTTTAACTGTTAGCAAAGTACCTAATTGTTTATCCTCCCAATCCTCTTTCGCTTCCTCAATAAACCATTGACGAAACAGTGTTTCAGCCATAGCTTCCAAGGTCTTATTCTGACGATGCAATAAGTCAATCTTGTCATCTAATGATGAAAGGACTGAGGCTATGGCTTTTTGTTCTGCAGTTGAACTAGGTAAATATAGCGGTATTTTGCTTAGAGTTGCTTTGTTCAGCTTAGGCTGAACAGCTCCCGTTAGATAAGGGGTTAAATCCAATTGAGCAAAGTAATGAATCAGAATCTTTGTTAGATGCGGTTCCTTAGCTTTCAGAATATGAGCATGGTTATTGACCCAAAATTTTCCAGAAGCTTCAAATGCAATAGGTGTATTGCGTGATTTAAGGTTTTCTCCATCTTCGGAGATCAAGATATGAGATCCCTCAAAAATGTAATCATTGATGTAATCAACGATTCCTGATGCACCATAATATGGGTAGGAACCTTGCAGTTGTTGTCTTTGCATTGAACTTAAAGGAACCCTTTTAGCATTACAAAATTCAGCTAAGTCTTCTATAAGAAACTCTTGCCATTCGCTCATACAATCACCTTAGCTAAGTTCTCAGCAATGGCTTGATTGAGCTTTGATTCTTCTGCAAGCTGTGCCTCAAATTCAGCCTTCAGGCTTGTAAAGCGTTCCTTGAAGTCGAACTCGTCTTCATCATCAGCTAAACCAACATAACGACCTGGGGTCAGTACATAATCAAGCTCAGCCACTTTCTCGAGTGGTACAGAGGCACAGAAGCCTGCAACATCTTCATACTCACCGTCTTGGTTTCTCCAATTGTGGTAAGTGTCAGTAATCAGCTTGATGTCTTCATCCGACAACACTTTGGTTCTGCGGTTAATCAGATGACCTAAGTTACGAGCATCAATGAATAGGATCTCATTACTACGATCTTTGTATTGGCTTGAACCAACACGATCACGTCTCATAAACCATAAAGCAGCAGGAATCTGTGTATTCAGGAATAGCTTTGCAGGGAGGTTCACAATACAATCAATGACATTGGCTTCTGAAACCAAGGCTTTACGAATCTCACCTTCACCGCTTGTCTTAGAGGTTAATGCACCTTTTGCAAGGACTACACCTGCCTGACCTTTAGGACTCATGTGATACAAGAAGTGTTGCATCCATGCGAAGTTAGCGTTGCCTGCAGGTGGTGTACCCAATGACCAACGAGCATCACCTACTAGCTGTTCGCCACTCCAGTCAGAGACGTTGAATGGTGGGTTAGCAATGATGTAATCCGCTTTAAGGTCTTTGTGAGCATCGTTGAGGAATGAACCCTCTGAGTTCCATTTCACATGCTCTGAGTTAATGCCACGAATGGCTAAGTTCATCTTCGCGAGTCGCCAAGTGGTTTGGTTACTCTCTTGTCCATAGATCGAGATGTCATCGACTAAGCCTTGATGAGACTCTACGAATTTCTCAGATTGTACGAACATACCACCTGAACCACAGCATGGATCGAATACACGACCTTTGTATGGCTCAAGCATTTGAACCAATAAGCCAACGATAGACTTAGGTGTATAGAACTGTCCACCTTGTTTACCTTCAGCTAATGCAAACTCACCAAGGAAGTACTCGAATACATGCCCTAGAACGTCGGCAGAGCGAGATTTCGCATCACCTAATGCAATGTTACCAATCAGATCAATCAGCTCTCCTAGGCTCGTAGGATCGAGATTCTGACGTGCATATACTTTTGGAAGTACACCCTTCAACTGCGGGTTGTCATTCTCAATGGCTTCCATTGCATCATCGACAATCTTACCGATGGTAGGTTGCTTAGCTTGGTTTAAGAGGTATGACCAACGTGCATTCTCAGGAACAAAGAATACGTTGTATGCAGTGTATTCATCACGGTCTTCTGGATCAGCTCCTTCAAATTCACCCTCACCTTGTACGAGAAGATTGTAGTGAGCTTCAAAGGTATCAGAGATGTACTTCAAGAAGATCAAACCAAGGACTACATGCTTGTACTCTGCAGCATCAATGTTCTTACGAAGCTTATCTGCTGTCTTCCACAGTACAACCTCTAATGGTTCTTGTTTGGTTTGCTTTGGAGCACGAGCCATAAAATCAACCTGTAATGAATAACTTATCTAGTTTTAGTAAGGGGAATAGTAACGAATTATCTGTGCGTGCGTAAGCATGCAGATGACATTACTTGTCGTAGACTTCAAAGATGCCGAACTTATCGTAGTATTTGAATTTTGAAGGATTGGTTTTGTATTGCTCAGAGATACTTGGATTACCGCCACCTTTACTCTTACTTGGTTCAGCTCGGACAGGAAATTTACTGTCGTTACCAAATAAGATGAGTATGTTGCTGAAGCTTATTTTCTCCGATCCAGTATTAGGTTTTAGCTTAATCTTATGGGCCACGCCACTGCTTCTCTTTATGCAGAGCGTTCTTCCTTCTACTGCTGTCAAATAATCGTAGGCTTGTGCTAAGTGGTCTTTGATTACTGCTATTTCTTGTTCTAAAGTAGATTCATCAAGATCATCTTGATCAAGGAATGCCTTCTTCTGGGCTTCAATGAGTTTAAGGGCTTCCTTCTCTAACTGAATAACATCATATGTTGGTGGGCTACTAGCCTTCTCTTGATATAGGGTGAATGAGCTAACGTTCTGATATACGTCTCGCCCATACCATGTGTGCTTCTGTCTTGAATCTTCATTCTTTTTGAGACTGTATTGTCCTAGTGGGGAAAAAGCATTGATGGGTACTTGCATATCTTCAAAAGCATCGCCATGAAATAGCATCACATACTTGGTTTGCATGTTCATTCTATGGAATTGATGCACTTGGACAAAACAACCTATCTCTGCGGAGAATTGTAGTAGCTGAAATGGGATATGCCATTCATTGGCTTTCTCCACTAACTTAATCCCGAAATTCCTTAGGTCGGTAAAGGTAGGCATTAGCAATCACAATCAATAATGTAAACAAACATATAGCATAGGCTGTCTCATGTCCTTGCTCCATATTTTGATGCTCATGCGTTAGACAATCAAAACATTATCAACCTATCTTTGCGGAGTGTTTTGTTTTCATGGGATGACTACATTTAATGATGAAAGCTCGTGTTGTATATCAACCTATCTTTGCGGTGAATTATGGGATGGCTTGGCAGGTAAATGAGGAAGGTAAGGTGGGAAGAAGGGCGATATAGTTAGTAGAGTATTAGTATAAGTAACATACAGCGTTAGCTGTATGTTACTTATACTAATACAGAGTATCATCTCTAAAATGAGAATACATTCTGTCAAGAGTCTTGTCTATCACAAAATGAATTAAATGTATAAAAATCAGTCACTTATTCTTTATTTGTATAATCTTCAACCAGCACCATAATTGTTTGTACGATGCTGTGTTAAGGCATAGGTTGAGTTAGTCATTTTCACTGCATTGGTGCAACTTAGACCATAGGTTTGCCGTTGATTCCAAAGTCTTGTGGGACAGGTTCAAGGCTGTGCTGTACTTGGCTCTGAGATCATTGGCTTGATCATCTCAATCCATAGGCGTGACATAGTGTGGTCAATGTGACAGTCATGATATAGATCTTTGAGGATCTACTTAAACAGACTGTCCAAATTGTGTTGATGTGTTTTGTGTTGGGTAAGAATCCTTTTTCTGAGGTGTACCCCGGGGGGGTACTTCCCCCCATGGGTGTTCAGTATGTAAGAACCCTGCCTTCATACTAATGTGAGCAATTTTCTCAAAACTTTTGAGCTACCGTTAGGTCCAATGGACGCTGTAAATACACACTGTCATCACGTATAAGCGAGACAGTTATGGCTCTCGGTAGAATACCTATGATGTCAATTCGGTTAGATGTATGAATACCTGATTCATTAAGGTACATCATAATCGCATCGCAAATTTCATCTTGGCTTAAGCTGACATGGGTAGGCGTAACTTTCATATTGGTTTCCTTTGATTTGGTGTTGAGTTAATGGGTTATTCCGCAAAACCGCCCAGGAGGGCGGCATTACAATTACTTTTGGTTTACACATGAATAGGTATGATCCACGAGCGACAGCGGAGTGGTGATATACCTATTCATGTGTAAAGTCCTCAATACAGAGCGCTACTTTGACATCGTAGAGGTCTGATCAATGGAGCATCATTTGATAATTCATTTAAACCATTCATCGTAATTTCATTGCCTTAGCGGATAGCTATCTCATAACATTTGAAAATGTTACAAATTCAAATTAAGGGGAGATTACGTTGATGGTTGGACAAAGGGGTGGAAATAGAGAAGGTGCAGGAAGAAAGTCTTTATACGATGAACCCACAAAGGTCGTTCGTGTACCTGAGTCTCGGGTGATTGAGATCAAGAACTACTTGGCAGGTTCAACCAAGACAAAATTCAATGATATCGCATCCATTACTTTGGTGAATCCAAGTACTGCCATGCATATTCCTTTGGCTTCTGAAAAAGTTTCTGCTGGCTTTCCTTCCCCTGCTCAAGACTATATTGAACAAACGCTCGATATGAATGAGCACCTCATCAAAAATGAGGCAGCAACATTCGTCGTAACTGTTTCCTCGCAATCAATGCTAGGTGCTGGCATCGACATTAATGATGAACTTGTAGTTGATCGTAGCTTAGAAGCCAAACACGAAGACATCGTAGTCGTATGGATTGATAATGAATTTACTGTCAAACGGCTAATGATCGAAGAAGGCAAAAACCGTTGGCTTAAAGCTGAAAATCCAGATTATCCAAACATCCATTTTCATGATGGGCAGGAAGTAGTTGTGTGGGGAGTTGTTACCTTCGTATTAAAGTCATTCAAAAAGCATAAGTAATACAGAACCTTTTCATTTTGGTTTCATCACATGAATCGTAAACATCGAATCTATGCTTTAGTAGACATCAATAACTGCTATGTCAGTTGTGAAAGAGTCTTTAGACCTAGCTTGAATGGAAGACCTGTTATTGTCTTATCAAACAATGATGGTTGTGCTGTTGCACGTTCTCAAGAAGCTAAAGATTTAGGCATCAAAATGGGTGTCCCACTCTTTCAAATTAAGGACATCGTAGAGAAGCACCAAGTCGTAGTGCTATCAAGCAACTATGCACTTTATGCAGAGATGTCGCGCAGGTTTATGAAGATACTCTCTGATTTTGTTACGCCACAAGAACAAGAGATCTACTCCATTGATGAATGCTTTCTCGATCTCACAGCTTATGCTGCAAACCACGACCTCACAGAGTATGCCTTACAAATTCTACAGCGCTTACTTAAATGGCTTGGTTTACCCGCTTGCATTGGTATAGGCCGCTCCAAAACAGAAGCCAAGATAGCCAACCATATTGCTAAGAAGAATGCTTACCTTAATGGTGTATGTAATCTGGTTTCAATGGACCCTTGCTCTACTGAAGCTCTTTACAGCCGCATTGATGTAAGTGAAGTATGGGGTATTGGTCGAAAGCATACGAAGAAGCTCAACAGTATGGGGATTCATTCAGTGATGGATTTTGTCTTGGCTTCCCCTCTAATGATCCGCGACCAGTTCTCAATCGTGATGCACCGAACCTTATTGGAATTACATGGTGTTGCCTGCATTGAGCTTGAACATACTTCACCTGCTAGAAAGCAGATCGTAGCGAGTCGGTCCTTCGGTCAACGCATTTACAATATTGATGATCTCAAAGAAGCCATGTCGTTATACGTTATGGATGCTGTGAGTAGATTGCGAAAGGACAAATTGCTATGTGGTTGTCTGATTGGTTTCGCTCAATCAAATCCCTTTGACAGCTCAAAGCCTTTCTATAATAAGTCTCTTTCCTTGGCTTTACCTGAACCTACAGACAACCTCATGGTCATATCTAAGCTTGTTACAGCAATGGTAGATGGATTGTATGCAAAAGATGTTGCTTTCAAGAAATGCGGTGTGATCCTCACTTGCTTAGAGCCTAAAGCAAACCATGTATATGACATGTTCACAGACATGAAGCACATCGAAGTCAGTGATGCACTGATGGATTCAATGGAAAACATTCATAGTAAATTTGGCAAAAGTAAGCTTGCATTAGGTGCCAGCATGATGCCGAACAGGACATGGACCATGTCTAGAGATCGACTGACACAGAATTACTTTAAGTGGGATCAGTTACTTACTGTGAAGTAGTAATCAGTCAAATCAACAGTTTCATTTTAGTTTTAAAGTGAATCTAATTAAGTTGTAATTTAGTTGCAATTAGCAACTAAATTACAATCATCGACAAAGACTATTATTGCTACGAGTTGTTTATGAGTAATAGGTCATCTAAGAGTGCCTAGAGTTCGCATTATCATAAACTGCATTGTTTTCACGTCTACCAACAGCAATGACTAGAACAACAATCTCATCATCAATCACTTCATAAACCAAACGATAGCCAATACTACGAAGCTTGATTTTGTATCGGTCAGGATGTCCTGACAGCTTATTCTTTGGAATCCGTGGATTCTCCAAAATCTTGAGCAGTTTCTTCTTCAATGGCTGCTTAATACTTGGATTAAGTTTATTCCATTCCTCTAATGCTTCTTCTAGAAAGTCTAACTTATAGGTCATCAATATTTACTCGAATGCGTTTTTGATTCGCACGAGCATCTGCAATTTTGTTGAGTTCAATGTCTTCTAGCTGTTCCATCATGGTTTCATAGACATCAGCAGGAACACAGTAAAACGCAGGTGTATTACGATTAAGGATTGCAACAGGTTCACCTTTACCTGCCAACACTGTATCCATCGGACTCTTCTTGAGTTCAGTAATACTTGCAGTCATTCGTGCATGGATTAGTTGAGTCATGGTTAAGCCTCTATAGAATTTAGTGTTTGGAGCTTAGGTTGAATAACAACAAGTAGGTTGGGATAGCTAATCTCGGTATACCTAGACCCCGTCGTTCTCAGTTTGATCAACAATGATGCGTCTGTAACTAGCAACATCTTGCCAAGGTATTTGATTGCTGAACGAAAAGCTTTTAGCCATTGACGATGTAGTTCAATGTAGTCTACTCGAGGCTTTGGTTCTGATGCTATGCAAGGTCTTATGTAAGCAAAGCATCTTTCTATTGCAGACGCGACATGGTCCCAAGAAAGTACCTCTAAAGCTTCCTGAAGTTCGTTATCTCTTTCTTTCTGCTGCTGTTCTCTTTCATCCATCAAATCGAATAAACGTCTGATTTCCTGCATACGAACTTTATCCTCTCGTTGTAAACGAGATTCTTCAGTTTCAGTGCAAATAGCATCACAATCCATAGGAAACTCCTATTCAGTAGAGTAACTATAGCACGCATAAAAGCACCTTTAAAGGTGCTTTTGAATGCACTTGATCAATTAGACTTAGCTACTCGATAGACGGTAGCTATACCACAGCCAACAGCTTTCGCTATTTCCTCTTTGGTCATACTGCCCAATGCCAGTAACTCTTTGATTCGTTTGTGCTTAGCTTGGTTTGGAGCTTTACCTTTTGGTTTGTAGCCTGAACGCTCTAACCCCTGCTTAATACGTTCAATACGCTTCTCGTTGTCTAGTCGAGCCATCGTAGCCAACAGATCAATCAGCATATTGTTGATGAGATCTAGGATTGAGCTTGTGATGCTGTCATTGGTTTGAATGAGTTGATGAGTAGTCGGAAGATCTGCAACGACTAAGCGAAGTCCCTTCTCTTGGATTCGACGCTTCAGCACTTGAAAATCAGCTTGGCTTAAGCGTGAAAGTCGGTCCACACTCTCAACCAGTAATGTATCCCCATGGTTTGCTTCTTCAAGTAACTTGTTCAACTCAGGACGTTCTAGCTTGGTGCCAGTGTAGTTCTCTACATAGACAATGGTTTCACCTAAGTTAAGTGACTGGCTTAGGTCATGTAGAAGTTGTTGTGCTCTATGTGCATCTTGATCTTTTGTAGAAGCTCTCAGGTAAATGCGTGCAATCATTTGTATTTTAGACTTAGTTTAGTAAGTACTTTGATAATACTATCATTTAATAACTAAAGTAAGTCTAATGATAGCAACTAAGTGCTACTTGCATCTTTATCGTTCAGGTATAGTGCAATGATACATTTAATGAGAATGGAGAATTTTGATCATGCCTAACGCATGGGGAATACCTAAAGACATTGAAGATTTGGTTTTAGAACGTGATCAGCGTTGCGTTTATTGTGGCTGTGAGTTTGGTTCTGAACGAGCTAAAAAGAAGTCCTGGGAGCATATCGTAAACGACATCAGGATTACAACTTTAGATAATATTGCCTTATGTTGTGTAGGTTGTAATGCTTCAAAAGGAAACAAAGATTTAGTAACTTGGCTTAATTCTAATAATGCTAAAAAGAGAGGCATTACCTCTGAAACTATTGCCGATGTTGTTAAATCAGCATTAAACCTTAAAAACTCACCTATACTTCTTTGATAAAGAAAAGCATGACTGAAAGCCATGCTTTGGTGTAAGCCCAAAATAGAAATGTCCGGTTTCTTCAAAGTAAAAATATCCTTTTTTTGAAGAGTCTTTTAATTACTAAACTTAGTTAAATTTTTCGTCTAAGATTTGCTGAGCCAAGTTATTACCTCTCTTAGCTGCTTCTTTATACCAAAATAAGGCTTTATTGTAGTCTCGTTCTACACCATCACCATGAAAATATGCATATCCAATATTACTTGGTGCAGTATTATCACCTGCTTCATAAGATTTTCTAAACCATTTCATAGCTAGGTTTTTATCCTTTTTAACTCCATTTTCTCCATTGCTGTAGATCATTCCGAGTTGATTCATAGCTTCCGAATCACCTTTTTTAGCAGCCTTGTCATACCAATATATTGCTAAATTATTATCATTAAAGCTAATTGAATATATTGAGCCGATCTTCCGTAAAGCCTCCGTACTACCTCGTTTTGCGGCTTCTTTATACCAATAAAGTGCCTCTTCATTACTTTCAGCAACTTCCTTACCATACCAGTACATTTGACCCAATTTTAGCTGTGCATTAACATCTCCCATATTCGCTAAAACAAGAGTCTCTCTTACCGTATTCGCATAGACATTTGATACTATAAGTAGAAAAAATAATATTGTGCTTAATAGAAAGTTTTTTAGAAATTTAGGCATATGTATTATTCAATTTATCGTAAAATATCAAAAAAAACTCTTACACGGCTGAATAATGAAATCAACAAAATTTTTCTTCTCTATCTTCTTATTCGTTATTTCTAATACGATAAATGCTCAAACGCCTTCTAATAAAGAGATAGATCAATTAATCCTCCAACATAATGCAAGATCTTTAAAGTTTTTTAATGAATACCTTCATTTAAAAAAAACACAAGAAAATCATAATATTTTAATAGAAAAGCTTTGTAGATCTCAGGAAGCTGTAAATGACGTTATGTATAACTCTATTAAATATCCCAACTTAGAGAATTCAGCTTTTTATTTACAGAAATCTAAAGAGCTTAACTATCTCCTAGATGAAGAATTTAAAGACTTAGGAGCAACAGAAACTTCTTGCTACCAATATATGTTTAATAACTAAATAAAAAACCCCGGCATCCTGCCGGGGTTTTTCGTATTGGGTTGCTAGGTATGACTCCTGTCGTACCTCACGATCCTGGTGTGTAAACTTATTATTGTTGTTTTCTGTTCTGGAACATCCTGTTCTCTATGACTTCATCATAGGAAAATTCACCTATCCTGGACAGCCGTAAAGAACCAGAATTTACGTAAGCCCAGGCGTACAAAATAGCCTAAATTTTATCCACAAAAAATGTGGATAATTTTGGACATTGAGGCATTGATAAAATTTGAAAAACCTCAAAATTGACTACTTTTTAAACAAATTTATTGGCAAGAACTATCAAAACCGCTCATAAAAAAGCCGACTTGTTTCCAAGTCGGATTTTCGGGTTTGCGTCCCAATTTTTTTATAGCATAACTTTTTGAAATATAAAACTATTTTTATATGCGTTTCGTATAATGCCCATTATGTTAAATAAGTGCCTGACTTTATTGATAAGGTTAAACATTAGCAGTTAGAAAGGGTTTTCAAAAAGAATGGTAAATCGCCCAAAAATTATAAAAGTAGGAATTTTGCTTGTAGGTCTATGTTTAATTCTGATCTTTAATTCATATAAACAGAAATTGAATTATGACAATGAAATGGCAAAACAGACAACGATACTTTTCTTAAATTCACTTGCTAAACATGATCGAAAATCAGCAATCAAATATGTTTGGCCTGATGCGCAATTATATGAAGACTTAAAAAGTCCTGAAAGATTTCTTTCTTTCAAAGACTCAAAAATTTTAGAAATAATAAGAATTAATGATGATTCAGCGGAAAGTAGACCTGAGTATTATCAAGAATTTTATAAAATTATTTCAGTGATGGTAAAAGTTAAAGTCGTGCATATAGATGATGCTGGCAGTCCAGTAGGTGACTATATTTTATTTATTACTCTTGTGAAAAAATCTCCTCAATCTGATTGGCTAATTACAGGATTGGGTAGTGGGCCTTAAGCTAATAATTATTTATTTTCCCTAAAATTAACATAATACACCTTATACGTAATGTGTTATAATTCCACTTAGAAATCAATGCTGTAGTTTCTAGTTGATAGCCCACCTTCCCCAAGGTGAGCTTTTTTTGTGATTTTTCACGTTCCACGCTTAAAATTCGAACAGTGTTTCATGATTTTTATAAGTTAAACTAAATTTAGTTGCTAATCCCAATAAGCTATTCACTAACTTGTAAATATCGGTATACCGCCTGACGACTAATCCCAAAAGCTTTCCCTAATGCCATTTTCGATGGATACGTCCCCTCCTTCCATGCTTGTCGTAAAGCTTCAGCTTGGTCAGGCTTTAGTTTATACACCCGACCTTTGTACTTCCCCTGAGCAGAGGCGAGTTTTATTCCTTCCTTTTGCCGCTCTAAAATGATCTCACGTTCGAACTGTGCAAAAGCACCCATCATTTGAAGCATCAAATTATCCATCGGGGTGGATTCGGCTGTAAAAGTAATATTTTCTTTTACAAACTGGATGGCGATCCCTCGTTTGACCAGTTTATCTACTTCAGTGACCAAATCTTTTAGGCTTCGCGCAAAACGATCCATTGAATGTACAATCACCCTGTCCCCTTCCCGGACATAGTTCAACATTTCCTGAAATTTAGGTCGGTCAGTATTTTTACCTGAAGCACGGTCAACAAAAATCCGGTCGACCTCAATTCCTTCAAGTTGACGTCCAGTGTTTTGCTCGACAGAACTTACCCGGACATACCCTACTTTTTGGCCTTTCACTTTTTCACGCCCCAATTGGATAAAAATGAACAATTTCGTAAATTATAATTCTTTAACACTAAAGTTACATGTTACTTATGATTAAAAATCATTTAAATGATACATAATTTCATGAACTTTCAGATTGTAACTTTAGGGTATAGTCTAATAACACATATTCAAGAACAAATAGTCTGACTTTATTTTTGAAATGCTCAAAAGTAACTAGTTCATGACTTCCAATTAAGCAGTGAGGCTAATCAAATTCGTGAAACCTTGATTAAATAGTAGGCGTGGAACGTGAAAAATCATTAAAAAAGCCCAACTCAGCTGAGTTGGGCTTTTTACTATGCGATAAAGCTATGATTTATATGGAATAAAAAATAGCATTTCGTATAAGGTGTATTATGTTAATTTTAGAAATTCTAAAAAAGGGATAGTTTTTAACTATCCCTTTATCTTGTAAAAATTATCTTAGTAATAATACTGGTTTTGTAGAACTTGATAACAATTTGGTCGTCGTACTACCAATAAAAAACTGGCGTATCTTTGAATGACCATATGCACCAATCACAATCATATCAATAACGTTTTTTTCTTGATAATCCAATATAGATTTCTCAACATCACCTTCAAGCACACTATCAATGACATCAAAACCATTATTTGCAAGTAGCTCTTTTGCCCAAGTGACTTGTGATGTCATATCACTATTTGGCTTACCAACATATACCACATGAGCTGTCAGGGTTTTTAATAAAGGGCTATTTGCAATTTTGTCTACACAAATACGTGCAGTAGGACTTCCATCAAAAGCAATTAAAAATGACTGAGGTGGACTAAACGGTGAGGATGTGATTAACACGGGTTTATGAAGAGCACGAACAACATTTTCAATATGGGTTCCAACTTTACTGGAATTGTGCTCGGTTTCAGTTCCATGCTTACCCATAACAAGAACTCGAATATCCTCTTCCATTCCCATGATTGTTTCTAAAAGACTGCCATGGCGTTGAAAGCTTTGAGCATCAATAGAGAACTTCTCCAATAGATAGTTTTTTGCTTCCCGAAGAAGAATTTGGCCATGCTCTAGCTCAATTTTCCCCTTACGTTCTTCCAGTTCAACCAACTCGTTTAGCAAGGTTTCTCGACTTCCTAGACCAATTGCACCACTTAAATCTTGTGGTGCTTTCGCTTTTGGCTTATCAATGACATGCAATAACTGAAGAGGTGAATTCAATTTATCGCTAAACCAAGCTGCATAATCACAAACGGTATTTGTTGCTAATGATCCATCAATACATGCAATAATTTTTGACATAATTCATCCCTCTTAGTGGCTATTTAAGCGATCTAAAGCATCTGGCTTATCATGGATACCAAACTTATCGACTAACGTTTTACTGGCTTCATTCATTCCAATCAGTTCGACTTCTGTTCCTTCACGTCTAAACTTAATGACCACTTTATCTACGGCAGCGACCGCAGACACATCCCAAAAGTGAGCCTGACTAACATCAATCACAACTTTTGAAAGTGCTTCTTTGAAATCAAATGCAGACGTAAATTTATCTGCCGAGCTGAAGAACACTTGACCCGTCACCGTATAAGTACGGGTACTTTCAGGTTCATTAAATTCGGACTGAATTGCCATGTAGCGTTCAATTTTGTTAGCAAAAAATAATGCAGAAAGAAGAACACCGACTAATACGCCATAAGCCAGGTTATGTGTGGCAACAACCACAACCACTGTCGCTATCATTACGATATTGCTAGAGAAGGGATATTGGCGAATATTGCGCAGTGAATCCCAGTTAAATGTTCCGATTGAAACCATGATCATTACGGCAACCAGTGCAGCCATTGGAATGACTTTGAGCCAGTCACTGATAAACACCACCATAATTAACAGGAAGACCCCCGCACTAAAGGTAGATAAACGGGTACGACCACCAGATTTCACATTAATAATTGATTGACCGATCATGGCACAGCCTGCCATTCCGCCTAAGAAGCCTGAAGCGACATTGGCAACGCCTTGTCCTTTACACTCACGGTTTTTATCACTGGTGGTATCTGTTAAATCGTCGACAATCGTTGCTGTCATCATAGATTCAAGCAAACCGACGGCTGCTAATCCCAGTGAATAAGGCAAAATAATAGCTAAAGTTTCAAGATTTAAAGGAATATCAGGAAGCAAGAAAATTGGAAGAGTATCTGGTAATTGCCCCATATCACCTACGGTTCTTACATCTAAACCAATGAACAAGGCAAAGAGCGTGAGGAGTACAATACAGATGAGGGGAGAGGGTAAAAGCTTGCCTATTACTGGGATATAGGGGAATAGATAAATAATGGCTAAACCACCAATTGTCATCGCATAGACATGCCATGTCACATTGGTGAGTTCAGGCAATTGGGCCATAAAAATTAGAATAGCCAAGGCATTCACAAAGCCAATCACAACCGACTTTGACACAAAGCGCATCAATGCACCTAATTTTAGATAGCCTGCTAGGATTTGAATAAATCCTGTCAAAATTGTGGCTGCTAATAAGTATTGCAGACCATGCTCTTTAACCAGTGTGACCATTAATAAAGCCATAGCACCAGTTGCAGCAGAAATCATCCCTGGACGACCGCCTACGAAAGAAATCACCACGGCAATACAGAATGAAGCATATAACCCTACCTTAGGGTCGACACCTGCAATAATTGAAAAGGCAATTGCTTCAGGAATTAGAGCCAAAGCAACAACAATACCCGCAAGAACATCCCCGCGAATATTGGAGAACCATTGTTCTCGAATAGTGGATAACATGAAAATAGCCTATTTTTTTAAATTTTAGGAAAGGCTAGTGATGTGATATATGACACACAAGCTACTACACCACATCACTAGACAGTGATGAGTTATTTACTGTTTTAAGAGATAAATAAACTTATGGTGGCGTAAGTGTCATATTAAGAAAGATATCTATTTTGGAGGGTTTCGGGGGCAATGATAGCAGTTAGGCCCTTTTCTATCCACCCTAACCGCAGTACTGAAGTAAAAGTAAGAATGATCATAGATAATTTTAGAATTGATTTATGTCCATTTAACATAATGGCTGTTATACGAAACGAGAGTGTTAGAACCCATTTAAAGTGTCTATATTCTCACCAATAAAAATGTCCGGTTTCTCCGAGGTAAAATATGACTTTTGAACAAAAATAAGCCATTGTTTATTCTTTTTATTTCCAACAAAATTCCAGAACTCATCTACTTCGAGAGATTCATAATGACTTTGCTGAGGCTGAATTTCATAGGTTGATTCAGTTAAAGTACGTAAAACTTT
>NZ_VOYQ01000040.1:0-31981 GCF_013420195.1 Acinetobacter sp. YH01024 | reverse complement strand
TTTGAAGAAGTCCAAGAAGCCTATACCACCCAAATCTGTTCGTGCTGCGGTGAGATCACCTCAAGTAGTCCAAAAGGTAAGACAGATCTTGGAATAAGAGAATGGGAGTGCATGAGCTGTGGTACAGTTCATGATCGAGATATAAACTCAGCTCTAAACATTCTTGCGCTTGGGCATAAGCGTCTAGCTGTAGGAATCACCCTCTTTTAAGGGGGTGAGGATGTCAAAAGTAATTTCAGTCATCTAGATCGCGAAAAATTAATTTGAATAAATTGAAAGTAGATGCTGAAAAAGCAGTTTTAAAGTTTGAAGGTAAAACGTAATACTGAAGGTTGAATGATGTAATTTTATTACGTTTACTGCACCTGTTAAGCTCAAGACTGAAGAACATATAATTTATAAGGTCAGAAAATAATGAGTGAGCATCATGGGCATGACCACAGCCATGCCGTTGTCACAGAAGGGAATGTCAAAAAATTAAGTTTTGCCTTAGCACTGACCACGACGTTTTTGATTATTGAAGTCATTGCTGGATTTATGACGCAAAGTTTGGCGCTATTGTCAGATGCGGCACATATGTTCACCGATGCTGCAGCCCTTGCCATAGCATTGGTCGCGATCAAAATTGGCAAGCTTCCTGCTGATAACAAACGTACCTTTGGCTATCAGCGTTTTGAAATTTTGGCAGCCTTGTTTAATGCCTTGATGCTATTTGTGGTTGCGATTTATATTTTGTATGAGGCTTATCAGCGCTTTTCAACGCCGCCGGAAATTCAAAGTATGGGCATGATGATTGTGGCCGTCATCGGTCTAATCATTAACTTAATCTCGATGCGTATTTTATTTTCCAGTTCACAAGAAAGCTTGAATGTGAAAGGGGCGTATCTAGAGGTGTTAAGTGATGCCTTAGGTTCGGTCGGTGTGATTATTGGCGCAGCGATTATTTATTTTACCGGCTGGATGTGGGTCGATACGCTTATTGCGGTGCTCATTGGCTTTTGGGTCTTACCAAGGACTTGGATTTTACTCAAACAAAGTATCAATATTTTATTGGAAGGTGTGCCTGAAGAAATCGACATAGAAAAATTACGCAATGATTTATTGGCACTCAAAGGGGTGGAGAGTATTCACCAGTTAAAGGTCTGGGCAATTACGTCAAAGAATGTGCATTTGACGGTTCATCTCTTTGCACCTGAAGCCGATCGTAATGCCTTGTATTTTGAGGCGATTGAAATGTTGCAACATGAACATGGAATCACGGAGATGACATTGCAAATCGAAGAAGATGAATGTGTAGTACACCAACACACTCAAAAGTCTGATCATGCACATGAGCATCATCAAGATGATCACGCGCATTCTCATGATGAATCACATCAGCACTAATGCTAATGTGATTTAAATGGCCTGTTTAGATTTCCCACTCATGATTACATTCGCGGCATTTCCATTTTTTCTGTGATTGCATAAAACCTTGCATTGAAATTTTGAAATCTGGCAGGTCGCGATAGAACAAGAAGCCAGCAATCAAGCAAGCAATAAATACAACAACAGTCGCAGTTTGTAATGTAGTACCTGCACCGTCACCAAAAATCCACATTGCGATGCTGATAATCACCAACAGTAAAAGAATAAATACCGCAGGGATGAGGATAATCAGGCTTTTAGGCACGACAGGACGAGCAACAGGCTGGCCTGCTTGCGCAAGAGGCATAATTTTAGGGCTTTGACATTTAGGGCAACGGTATTGCATTGCAACTCCATAATTTTAATCTATGGTTTATTTTAATCAGAATGACGCAGAAAGCAAAAATACCGTAAATTTAAATCAGATAAAATTTAGGCAATAAAAAACCCAAGTCATAATGCTTGGGTTTTTTATAAGATGATTTGCATCACCTTGAATATGGCGTCCCTACGGGGATTCGAACCCCGGTTACCGCCGTGAAAGGGCGATGTCCTAGGCCTCTAGACGATAGGGACAATTTGAGGCAACTTAGAGTTGGTTGACACCATCTCTCGGTATGGGCGCTATATTAGGGGGATAACGCCCATCCGTCAACTAAAAAATCAATTAAGCTTCATCAACTGCATCATTTTTCGGCAGTTTTAAGCTTTCATTGAGTTTTTCCCATGCTTTTGTTTCTTTTTTACTCGGGCCGCCCACAATTTCAAGTGCATGACGTAAGCGAGCAAAGGTTAAATCAGGACCAATGGTTACCATTGATTGCATAACAGGTGTCGAAGATGTTGAACCTGCAATAGCAATAAAGAAGGTTGGCATGAAGTCACGAAGTTTAATGTCCATTTGGTTCGCCAAATCCATAAGCGTTTGGCTGACGGTGTCATTGTTCCAAGTGAACATGCTTTCTAGACGCCAAATGGCAAATTGAAGGCTTTGACGCACTTGTTCTTCAGTCAATTTTTTGCTTTCAAACTGTTCTTTGCTGAGTGTTGGGAATTGGTTGAAATAAAAACCTGCCCAATTCACTGCTTCAGACAATAAATTAATACGCGGTTGAATCGCAGCAGCAATTTCTTCCAAGGTATTACGATCTGATTTCCAAGCCAGTAGGGTATCGAGCAATTGACCCGGTGTTAAACCTTTAATCCATTGACCATTTAACCAGTTTAGCTTTTCAACATCAAAGATTGGACCGCCTAGTGATACACGTTGAATGTCAAAGTGTTCAATCATTTCAGCCAAAGTGAATTTTTCACTTTCATCCGGCATTGACCAGCCCATACGGCCTAAGTAGTTCAATAATGCTTCAGGTAAAACGCCGATGTCTTTGTAGTAGTTAATTGAGGTTGGGTTTTTGCGTTTAGACAGTTTTGATTTATCTGGGTTACGTAACAGCGGCATGTGGCAAAGTACAGGCATGTCCCAACCAAAATATTTGTACAATAATTGGTGTTTAGGCGCAGATGGAATCCATTCTTCACCACGAATTACGTGAGTGATTTCCATTAAATGGTCATCAACCACGTTTGCCAAGTGATACGTCGGTAAACCATCGGTTTTCAGTAGAATTTGCATGTCAACTTGCGCCCAAGGAATTTCGACTTCACCACGCAGTAAGTCATTAAATTTACAAATCCCTTCTTCAGGTACTTTCATACGAATGACATGCGGTTCACCAGCAGCCAAACGCTGTGCCACTTCTTCTGCAGTGTGTTTTAAGCCACGACCGTCATAACGCGGTGATTCACCACGCGCTTGTTGTTCCGCACGCATTTGATCGAGTTCTTCTGCTGTTGCGAAGCAGTAGAATGCATGGCCTTTTTCAACCAGTTCCAAAGCATATTGTTTATAAATGTCCATACGTTCAGATTGACGGTATGGCGCATGAGGGCCACCTACATCTGGACCTTCTGACCAGTTCAAACCTAACCAACGCAATGAATCTAAAATCATTTTTTCAGATTCTGGGGTAGAGCGCAGCTGGTCTGTATCTTCAATACGAAGAATAAATTCACCGCCATGTTGCTTCGCAAAACATAAGTTAAACAATGCAATATAAGCAGTCCCAACATGCGGGAAACCAGTAGGAGAAGGTGCGATACGAGTACGAACAGTCATAATCAGCTTTTAATCAGAATGTAAATTGGGATCTATTATAACGAAAAAGCCTGATCACTTAATGCTTAATTCAACATTGAATGATCAGGCGTTTTTTAGTATTTTTTAGACGACAGTAGGGGAACTCGTCTAAAACAATAGCTTGGGCAGCATCAATATACTGATGTCGTTATGAGTTGCTACCAGAGAAAATGGCTTGAACAAAACGAGAAAAACTTTGGTTTTGTGATGCAAAGAAACTTTGAGTCGGTGCAGCTTTAATAGACGTAAGTACTTTTAAATTATCGTCTGTACGGCCTTTACCTTCAGATTTTTGCTGATTAATCGCTTTTTCGATCAATGAGGTACGTTCAGCAGGCATCGTAAGTTTGTTATTCGATGCGGTGCTGGTTGCAGCACAAAATCCAGTCTGTGCAGTCACGCTTAAACTTAAGCCTAGGCATAGTGCGTATGAAAATTTCATGTCCAAATCTCCCCCTAGTTTTGGTGATGGAACTTTTTATTTGCAAAATAGTTTTAATATTTAGACTACGATTTAACCATCTTTCGTAATTAAAAAGTAGAACTACGTCACAATTTTTACAAAAAAACTAAAAAAGTCTGTACTAGGATTACCTAAATAGACTGTTTTCTCCAGATTTTCGGATGTTTTAGCAAACAACTATGAAGATAGCATGGAGATCGCTTCTGATTGTTGCTGTATTAGCAGAATTAAAGCTTTAAATACGTTATTTTTAGATATCTTTAAAACAGAAATAGATTTGAATTTATATTATAGATAGCTGATTGTTAAAGTTATTTTTGATTTATATAGTGCTCTCAAGATCAATTTGAGTTTGAGCAGATGAAAAAAATAATAGCATCGGGCATTTTCGCTTTGTTGGGTGGGGTGGCGGTACAGGTGTATGCCGCAAAAGATTTCTTAAATGTTTCTTATGACCCAACACGTGAGTTTTATCAGGAATATAACCAAGAATTTGGACAATATTGGAAAAAACGTACAGGACAAGAGATTAACTTTAAACAATCACATGGTGGTTCTGGCAAACAAGCTCGTGCAGTGGCAACAGGTTTACAAGCAGACGTTGTCACTTTGGCATTGGCCAATGATATTGATGAAATTGTGGCGACAGGACAAATCAATAAGAACTGGCAAAAGCAATTTCCACATAATTCTGCACCGTATACCTCAACCATCGTATTTTTGGTGCGCAAAGGTAACCCGAAAAAAATTAAAGATTGGAATGACCTGACCAAACCGGGCGTTGAAATTATTACACCAAATCCAAAAACAGGCGGCGCACCGCGTTGGATCTATTTATCAGCATGGGGATATGCTTTAAAACAGCCGGGTGGCAATGACGCCAAAGCCAAAGAATTGGTGAAAAAACTCTATAGCAATGTCAAAGTATTGGATTCTGGCGCACGTGGTTCACTCACGACCTTTGCTGAGCGTGGCATTGGAGATGTCTTACTGTCTTGGGAAAATGAGGCACTGTTAGCGACTCAGGGCCTAGGCAAAGATAAATATGACATTATTTATCCGTCTATTTCGATTTTAGCCGAACCTTCAGTGGCAGTAGTGGATAAAACCGTCGATAAAAATGGTAATCGAAATTTGGCGAAGGGTTATTTGAATTATCTATATTCACCTAAAGGCCAAGAGCTGGCAGGTAAATATTTCTTCCGCCCTCGCGATGCAAAAGCCACAGCAAAATACGCTGCTCAATTTCCGAAAGTTCAAACCTTTACCATTGATAAAGTGTTTGGCGGTTGGGCTAAAGCGCAAAAAACACATTTTGTGAATGGTGCGATTTTCGATCAAATCTATAGTGAAAAGAATAAAGAGTAAGTCTGCAAATAAAGTTGATTGGTGTAAAAACGGATAATTGGGGTTATCCGTTTTTTTGCATATGTAATGCATAAAAATCTATATATAGGGAATAAGTAGATTGTTTTTGTGTATTTTAATATGAAAAACAAACAATTAAATTCGCTGCGTTAGCTGTATCCAGCAAGACGTTTAAACACGCTGCAATTGCGATTTATGACTTTATTTCATATATTTAGCAGTATTGAATATAACTTTATGCTGGCTGTTATGAAAACTCAATTTAAGGCGTGGCTCAGTGCTGCGTTGCTTGCCACTGGTGTTGCTTTCTCAGCGTCTGCTCAGGCCGCTGATCGTGAATTTTTAAACGTTTCTTATGATGCAACGCGTGAATTTTATGACGAATTTAATAAGTCATTTGGTGCATATTGGAAAGAGCGTACGGGTAAAACGGTTGCATTTAAACAATCACATGGTGGTTCAGGTAAACAAGCCCGTTCCGTGGTTGACGGTTTAAAAGGTGATGTCGTGACTTTGGCCTTGGCCAATGACATCGAAGAAATTGTGAAGTCTGGTCAGATTCAGCCGGGTTGGCAAAAAGAGTTTCCACATAACTCAGCGCCATATACTTCAACGATTGTCTTCATGGTGCGTAAGGGCAACCCGAAACATATTAAAGATTGGTCTGATTTAACCAAACCGGGCGTACAAATTATTACCCCGAACCCGAAAACTGGCGGTCTCCCACGTTGGGTTTACTTGTCAGCTTGGGGTTATGCTTTGAAACAGCCGGGTGGTAATGAAGCGAAAGCCAAAGATTTCGTGGGTAAGATGTACCATAACGTAAAAGTAATGGACTCTGCGGCACGTGCATCGATGACTACATTTGCAGAACGTGGTATTGGTGATGTGTTATTGACTTGGGAAAACGAAGCTTTAGTTACGCAAAAAACTTTGGGTAAAAACAAATTTGATATCGTGTATCCATCGATGTCGATTTTGACTGAGCCTTCAGTGGCGATCGTGGACAAAACTGTCGAAAAAAATGGTAATAAATGGTTAGCTCAAGGCTATATCAATTATCTTTATTCTCCATTAGGTCAAGAGATGGCTGCTCGTCATTTCTATCGTCCACGTAATGCAGCAGTTTTAGCAAAATATAAAACTCAGTTCCCACCTTTAAAAACTTTTACTATTGATGAAGTCTTTGGTGGCTGGGCAAAAGCACAACAAACACATTTTGTGAATGGTGCGATCTTCGATCAGATCTACAATAACAAGCGTTAATACATCGAAATCTATGATTTGAGATGTACAAAGACCTCCTTCGGGAGGTTTTTTAATGGATACCAAAAAATAAAAACGGTTTTCTCTATAGAAAGTAATATTTCTGTACAAAAAGACGTTTGGAGCTTTGCTAAAACAAGGTAATAATGTGCAGTTACATTTTTAGCTGTGTTGAACGAACCCTTATGTCGCATATTTCTGTATTACTTCATGAAACTGTTGATGCTTTACTGGCAGATCGCAATACAGGAATTTTCGTAGATGGCACATTTGGGCGTGGCGGTCATACGCGTTTATTACTGTCTAAATTAGATGAAAATGCACGTGTTTATGCCTTTGATAAAGACCCGCAAGCATTGGCCGTTGCAGCAGAATTAGAACAAGAAGATGCGCGTTTTAAAATTATTCACGCCAGTTTTGCCGATTTAAAAGAGGAACTGCGTAGTCGTGGTATCGATTTGGTCGACGGTATTATGGCGGATTTAGGGGTGTCATCTCCGCAGCTAGACCAAGCAGAGCGTGGCTTTAGCTTTATGAAAGATGGCCCACTTGATATGCGTATGGACAACTCACAAGGTCCAACAGCCGCAGAGTGGTTGGTTGATATTGAAGAAGAAGATTTAGCTAATATTATTTTTAAATATGGTGAAGAGCGTTATAGCCGCCGTATTGCCAAAGCGATTAAAGCGGCAGGATATATTGAAACCACAGCTCAATTGGCCGAAATCGTGAAAGTTGCCCACCCGAAATGGGAAAAAAATAAACATGCAGCGACACGAACTTTCCAAGCAATTCGTATTGCTATTAACAAAGAACTCGACGATATTGATATCTTCTTACCTCAAGCGGTGGATATGCTGAAACCTGAAGGCACTCTTGCAGTGATCAGTTTCCACTCTTTAGAGGATCGTTTAATTAAACAATTTATTCAAAAAGAATCTACACTTGCAGAAGACACAGGCTGGGGTTTACCACAAAAACGCAAAGATACCCGCCGCTTAAAAAAAGTGTCACGAATTAAAGCAAGTGAAGAAGAAGTTAAAGCCAATCCGCGATCTCGTAGTGCTTGGCTTCGTGTGGCAGAGCGTTTAGCTTAAAAGGCAAAGAATGAAAACCGAAGCAATCGAAAAAAACTCTGATCAATCGCAGTCGAAGAAAATCATTACATACGGCATTTTATTGCTCTTGGTTTTTGTGAGTGCGATTATGGTTGTATTTCAAGTCTTTGAATATCGACAAGATTACCGTCAATTGAGTACCTATATGCGTGAAAGGGATGACCTCAATGCAGAATGGGGACGTTTGCTGATCGAACAACAAACTTTTGGTGCAACAGCCCAAATTGGGACACGTGCAGTTACCCAATTACGGATGTATTCGCCTCCTATTGCACAAACCGTTGTTATTTCATTGCCACAAACTCCAGAACAGAAAAAATAGGCTGCCGGTCACATGGTTGAAAAGAGAAACAAACAAACTCCGCGTAAAAAACAGCAGTCTGTTACTGGTCGTACAGCCATTTCGGTGGAGATGTGGCGCTATCACTTGATGTGGGCAGTGGTTTTACTGTGCTTTATTGCATTGGTGGGGCGGGCTTTTTATGTACAAATCATCAATAAAGACTTTTTACAAAATAAAGCCAATGCCAAAATTTTAAGAACTGAAACCTTAAAAGCCATGCGCGGTGTCATCTATGACCGTCACGGCGTTCCTTTAGCGATTAGTACTCCGATCATGAAAATCGTGATTGATCCACGTGATTATTTTGACAATAAAAAACTCTTTGAAGAAATTACGGCGGAATTGGCTAAAGATCCAAACAATCGTAAGTTAAAACGGCAATTACCTGATAAAAATCTAAGCTTAGATGAACTTGCCGATGCTGTCGGTATGGATCGTGCTGAACTGAAACGCAAAATGAATGAGCGTCCACGTTCACGTTATTTGGTTTTAAAGAAAGAAGTACCGCCGCAACAAGCTGAATTGATCATGAAACGTGACTTTCAGGGCGTATATACTGAGAAAAACTATAAGCGCTACTATCCACAGCCTCAGCCAAACTCACAAATTATTGGCTTAACCAATAGTGAGGGCATGGGTATTGAAGGCTTAGAAATGCAACTGAATGAACGTCTTTCAGGTGTTGATGGTGCGCAGCAAATTGTCCGAGATAAAAAAGGCAACCGCGTAAAAGACCCTGAGATCGTGAAAGAAGTTGAGTCGGGTGAAAATATCACGCTGAGTATTGATTCACGTTTGCAATACATTATGTATCGTGAGTTGACCGCTGCAGGCGTGGCCAATAATGCTCGTTCTGCAACTGCGATTGCCGTGGATGTTAAAACGGGTGAAATTTTGGCGATGACCTCTTGGCCGTCGTACAACCCGAACGATAAAAAAGGCGTTTTAAATAAAGATGCCATGCGTAACCGTGGAGCGATTGACTCCTTTGAGCCGGGTTCAACCATGAAGCCAATGACCGTGGCAATGGCGTTGGAAAGCGGCAAATACACGGCAAATACGGTGGTAAATACTACACCGGGTTCAATGCGCGTTGGGAATCATACTATTCGAGATACGCATAACTATGGCCCTCTGACTTTGGGCGGCATTATTCAAAAATCGTCTAACGTTGGTGTGGCGAAAATTGCTTTATCTCTCCCTTATGAAACATTGCCGACCTTCTATCAACGTCTTGGCTTTGGTCAACGCTCAGCGGTGAAATTCCCCGGTGAAAGTGCTGGTCTGATTTTGCCGAAGAGCAAATGGAATGTGTCAGAAGTAGCAACCATGGCTTATGGTTATGGTTTGAACGCTACAGTACTCCAACTGGCTGATGCATATGCCATGATTGCCAACAAGGGCGTCAAAATGCCACTGAGTTTGTACAAGCTTGAGGAAAAGCCGAAAGGTGAGCAGATGGTTGACCCTAAAATTGCTGATCAAGTGCTTTTAATGATGGAAGCGGTAACCTTACCGGGTGGTACGGCACGTCAAGCCAATATTCCGGGTTATCGCGTGGCGGGTAAAACTGGTACAGCGCATAAATTACGTGCAGACCGTAAAGGCTATTCGACTTCAGAATATCGTGCGCTCTTTGCTGGTGTTGCACCGGTGAGTGATCCACGTTTGGCCATGATTGTTGTGGTGGAAAACCCGACAGGTCAGTATTACGGTGGTCTGGTGGCTGCACCCGTTTTCGCTCGTGTAATGCAAGAATCTTTACGTTTAATGAACGTACCTTTAGATAAACCTTTAGACACTCCTAAGATCCAGTAATAGGTGATGAATGAAAATTACGTTTCAAGATCTATACACCGTTGAACAGCCCGCAGAATGGATGTTGCAATCCTTTCAGGGCTTCAATCTGGATAGTCGCAAAGTTACAGCAGGGCAAATATTTATTGCCCTGACTTCGTTTTCGCAACCTGAAAAAACAGCACAATTTGCACGTGCAGCGTTAGAGAATGGCGCGTTGACTGTCATTTCAGAAACTGATTTGGGCTTGGATCAAAGTGTCGTGATCGCGGATGTGCGTCAATTGATGGGGCAGTGGCAAAAGCAATATTTACAGGCGACTCAACCAGCTCAAGCTGCACGAATTTTGGCAGTGACGGGTACCAATGGTAAAACCACGATCTCTCGTTTAATCGCTGAATTACTCATGCTGCAAGGCAAAAAATGTGCAGTGATGGGAACCACTGGTAACGGAATTTTACCGAATTTAGAAGCCTCTTCTCACACCACTTTAGATGCGTTACATATGCAAAATGCGTTGCATACCTATGCACTTGAAGGTGCAGAGTTTGCTGCCATTGAGGCAAGTTCGCATGGCTTAGAACAAGGTCGATTAAATGGCTGTGCAATTGAAATTGCCGCTTATAGCAATTTAAGTCGTGACCATTTGGATTATCATAAAACCCTTGAAGCCTATGCTGAAGCGAAATCACGTTTGTTTCAGTTTCCATCGCTCAAAGTTGCAGTCATCAATCTCGATGATGAACATGCAGAAGTGATGCTGAATGCCGCACGCCAAAACCCGGCTCAGCCTAAAATTTTGACTTATTCAACGCGTCAGGCTGCGGATTATCAAGTGACGGATATTCAATACAGCTTAACGGGCGCACAATTTAAATTGCGTACTGCTCAAGCTGAATTTGTGGTGCAAAGTCCATTATTGGGACACTTCAATATTGAAAATATTATGGCGAGCTTAATTTCAGCGGAGCAAGCGGGTTTTGACTTATCTGCCTTGATCGCAACTGCGCCCGAGTTAAAAGGTGCACCGGGTCGTATGCAAGTGATTCGTGATGATGAACGCCTGTTTGTGGTGGATTATGCACATACACCAGATGCTTTAGTTCAAGTGTTACAGACTTTAAAACGTCATGTATCGCAACAGTTATGGGCGGTGTTTGGCTGTGGTGGTGATCGTGACCGTGGTAAGCGTCCATTGATGACACAAGCGGCATTAAACCATGCAGATATTGCGTTGATTACCTCAGATAATCCACGTACTGAAAACCCAGAACAAATTTTTGCAGATATGAAGGCTGGTATTGATTTTACTGGAAAAACTGTCCATGAAATCCATGACCGCCGTGAAGCGATTAAATTCGCAGTCAACCATGCGCAAGCGGGTGATATTGTGGTGATTGCTGGTAAAGGCCATGAAAACTATCAAGAAATTGATGGTGTTCGACATTGGTTTGATGATGTGGTGGAAGTGAAATCAGCGATTGATTCACAGCATCACAACACTGACTCGGCTTATCCAGCGCAATAGGAAACAGATATGCATACTTCAACGACCAGTACGGTTCCGTTAGAACCATGGACTGCCGAGCAGTTGGTTCAAGCGACACAAGGTCACTGGCATAACAATCAAGCGCCGACAGGTTCTGTAAAACGAATTTTGACCGACTCACGTCATGCAGAGCAAGGTGACGCTTTTCTTGCCCTGAAAGGTGAACGCTTTGATGCGCATGACTTCCTTGCTCAAGTGGCTGAAAAGGGTTGTGAAATTGCCATCGTTAGTCATCCGGTCGATGTGGATATTTATCAGTTGGTGGTTGCAGATACACGTTTGGCGCTTGGACATTTGGGTGCATTTCGTCGTGCCCAAAACCCAGCTTTAAAAGTCATTGCCTTGACAGGAAGCAGTGGTAAAACCACAACCAAAGAGATGCTCGGGAGTATCCTTTCTCGTCTTGCACCAACATTAATTACGCGCGGTAATTTAAATAATGACCTTGGCGTACCGATGATGTTACTTGAGTTGCGTCCAGAACATCAGTATGCCGTGATGGAGCTTGGTGCCAGTCATAAGGGTGAAATTGATTACACCTCAAATTTGGTACAGCCTCAGGTTGCCGGTATTTTAAATATTGGTACTGCTCATATGGGTGAATTTGGTGGGCGTGATGGTATTTGTCGTGCCAAGTCTGAAATTTATGCACATATAGCGAAAACAGGAACTTCGATTGTGCCTGCGGCAGATGATTTTACAGATGCCATTCGTCAAGCGGTGCAAACTGAACAATTAATGAGTTTTGGTCAGGGTGGGGATGTCTTTGCGACTGAGACGGAGCTTCAGGCTCAATCTTCACGTTTTATCTTAAATACGCCACACGGTGCACGTCCTGTTCAGCTGCCATTTGCTGGTGAACATAATGTGCAAAATGCCACTGCAGCCGCAGCTTTTGCGTTGTCGATTGGTGTGAGTTTAGATGATATCGTTGTGGGGCTTGAACATGCGACAGGTGCCAAAGGCCGTCTAAACTTTATTCAACATAAAGATTATTTGTTTATTGATGATACTTACAATGCAAATCCAACCTCAATGCGTGCTGCTGCTGATGTACTTGCGCAGCAAGATGGCATCAAAGTCATGGTCATTGGGGATATTGGTGAGTTAGGTTCATCTGCTGCACAGCAGCACTACATGTTGGGACGTGACCTTGTGTCACACGCTGGTCTTCAATTTGTCGTTGCTGTCGGTGAGTTTTCACCTGCTGTGCAAGAAGGCGCGCGCAGTACACAATATGGTAAAAAATTACAGGCCTTTCTTACTCAAGAACAGGCTTTACCGTTATTAATTAGTCTAGTCAAAACACATCAGCCTCAGTCCATGAGTTTCCTGTTTAAAGGTTCTCGTTATACCCACATGGAAACTTTGATGGCTGAATTGATGGAGAAACTTTAATGCTGTTATGGTTATTTGAGCAGCTTGCGGGTTATCACAGCTCGTTTCAGGTTGTTCGTTATTTAACGCTTCGTTCACTACTCAGTGTCTTAACGGCATTGGCCATTGGTCTGTTGCTTGGACCTGTGATGATCCGCAAATTGCAAGCTCTCAAATATGGTCAGGCAGTCAGTTCATTTGCACCTGAAAATCATGCCAAAAAAATGGGCACACCGACTATGGGCGGTGTGTTGATTTTACTATCTATTGGGATTTCAACCTTACTTTGGGCCGATCTTTCAAACCCTTATGTATGGATTGTACTTGGCGTGATGGTGATCTTTGGTGCTGTTGGCTGGGCCGATGACTGGATTAAAATCCGTTATAAAGACAATGCCGGTCTGCCTGCGAAGAAGAAATTCTTTTGGACTTCTGTGGCATCGTTAGGCGCCGGTATTGCGCTCTATGTGATTGCGACACAGCAAGCAAACCCAGTACATACCTCAAATATGTTGGATCTGCTGATTCCATTCTTTAAAGAAATTAGCATTCCATTGTCTATTATTCCACTCGGTATTGGCTTTATTGTCTTTACTTATTTGGTGATTAACGGCGCATCTAATGCTGTGAACTTAACCGATGGTTTAGATGGCCTAGCAATTATGCCAATCGTTCTGGTTGCCGCAGGTTTAGGTGTATTTGCTTATCTGGCTGGTGATGTTCGTTTTGCCGATTATTTACATATCCCTTATGTGAAATACGCATCTGAACTTGTCGTGATCTGTGCGGCAATGATCGGTGCTGGTTTGGCATTCTTATGGTTTAACGCACATCCTGCTCAAGTGTTTATGGGTGATGTCGGTGCCTTATCTCTAGGTGCGATGCTCGGTACGATTGCAGTCATGGTTCGTCAAGAAATCGTTTTTGCCATTATGGGCGGTGTTTTCGTGGTTGAAGCTATTTCTGTCTTCTTGCAAATTGGCTCGCTGCGTATGCGGAATAAGCGCGTATTCTTAATGGCACCGCTGCACCATCATTATGAGAAAAAGGGATGGCGTGAAACGCAGGTGGTGATTCGTTTCTGGATTATTACAATTATGCTGGTAGTTTTAGGTCTAATGACTTTAAAATTACGTTAAGCAAATAAATAAACGAAACCGGCATTTGCTCCCACAGATGCCGGTTTTTTTATTTCAAAATCTAGTGGAGTAAATGATGAACCTGTTGATGTGTCCTGTATGCCGTGAAGCATTGAAACTCACAGAGCGGACATGGCGCTGTGAAAATAATCATAGCTATGATGTTGCAAAACAAGGCTATGTCAATTTACATGTGGTTCAGCATAAACACAGTAAAAACCCGGGTGATACGCCTGAATCTGTACAGGCGCGTCGAGCATTTTTAAGTGCAGGTCACTATGCACCTTTGCAACAGGCAGTAGTGGCTTTGATTCAAAAATTAAGGGTTGAAAACTTGTTGGATATTGGCTGTGGTGAAGGCTATTACACCAATGCGATGCAAGCTGAAGTATTACAGTGTGTGGGTGTCGATATCGCTAAAAATGCAGTACAAGTGGCCGCTAAACTGAATAAAGAGGTGACTTGGGTGGTTGGGACAGGGGCAACCTTACCTGTATTAGATCATTCGATTGACTTGTGTACGAGTTTATTTAGTCCTATTCCTCAAGAAGAAATCCTTCGTGTGTTAAAGCCTGAAGGGCACTTGATGGTGGTCACACCTGCGCCAGAGCATCTTTATGCAATGCGTGAAGCCCTGTTTGAAGAAGTAAAACTACATGAACCGCATAAATTTGTGGAACAACTGGCGAATGATTTTGAATTGGAAAGTGAACAAGTGGTTCAAGCGAAAATGTCACTTTCTCAGCAGGATCTCAAAAACTTAATTGCAATGACGCCTTATGCCTATAAAGTGAAAGCTGAGCGTCGAGAAGCTCTAGAAAAAAATGAACAATTTGAGTTGCAAGCGCAGTATCAAATTTATCTCTTTAAAAAGAAATAATGCATTGGAAGTGATAAAAAAGCCCTCGTTTGAGGGCTTTTTTTATGCAGTATTTACTGAACTTGATCGATGAGATGATCAAGTGCGTCCGTTTTATGCTCTGCACCTTGTGGTTTAGGCTGCATTGGCGGAGGCGCAGTTCGAGTCGGTGCAAGATTGGTTTCAGTAGACCCAGGAAGGTCGTCAAAATCATTTTGCGAAGCCTGAGGCTTCGGTGCAACAGGAGCAGGACGATACAGCGGTTGAGCCATTGGTGGCGTTGCTGCACGATCTTGTTCAGGTTGACCTTGAGTCGCTTTAGCCGAATTACGGTTGATTGGATTCTTGGCATGGGTGTCTAAACGCACCCAAGCTTCAGGTGTGCCTTTAAGTGATTTCGCCATAAAATCTGACCAAATAGGCAATGCTGCAACACCACCATATTCACGGCGACCTAAAGTAGAGGGTTGGTCAAAACCGACCCAAGCCACAGTGACCAATTTTCCATTAAATCCAGCAAACCACGCGTCTTTTGCATCATTGGTTGTACCGGTTTTACCGCCTAAATCACCGCGACCAATTTTTAATGCCGCACGACCTGTACCGTGTTGGATCACGTCACGCAAGATGTTCGCCATATCAAAGGCTGAACTTGACTTCAAAATCCGCTGAGCTTGTTTATAGTTTGCTGCTTCAGTATCGGAAATTTTTGATTCAGCGGGCTTGTTATCCTGATTGGTGACTTCAATCACTTCATCATCCGGCGTGGTCGGATCTGCAGATTCAACTTCGTCCTTTTGATTGATACATTGAATACATGCATATTCAGGATTGGCTTGATAAATGACTTTGCCATAAGCATCTTCAATACGGCTAATAAAATGGGGTTGAATACGATATCCACCGTTGGCAAAAGTCGCATAACCTGTCGCCATTTGAATCGGCAACACCTGTGGGGTACCTAAAGCAATGGTGTAGTTACTTGGAATTTGGTTTTCTTGTAAGCCAAAATCCATAAATAATTGGCGAGTACGTTCAATCCCGACGACTTGTAATAAGCGTACTGAAACTGTGTTACGTGATAAATAGAGGGCACGGCGTAGAGGTATCATCCCTAAATAGCGACCGTCAGAGTTTTTAGGCGTCCACTTGCCAATCGTAATTGGATTGTCATTGACCATGGAATACGGAGTCATGCCACGTTCAAGTGCTAAAGCATAAACAAAGGGTTTAATGGTTGAACCCGGCTGACGCCAGCCTTGTAAGGCACGGTTAAATTTAGATTGATAAAAATTATAACCACCGACAATGGCTTCAATGCCACCATTATTGGGGGTGAGTGCGATCAATTGACCTTGCGCTTTTGGAATTTGCACTAAAGCCCATGAGCTTTTATCAGCATTCGGACGTAGGCGAATAATATCTTTTACTTTAACAATTTGTGAGGCTTTGCTTGGCGCATTGCCTACACTATTGGCATTGCGATAGGGACGTGCCCAAGACAGACCTGACCATGGAACAGTCACACTACTGCCATCTTGCATCAACACTTCGATACTGGTGTTGTTGACTTTAGTGACTTGGGCAGGATAAGTGTTAGCATATGGAATAAAGTTTTTTAATGGCTCATCATGTGCTTCTGCACCACGCCAACCATGTCGTCTATCGTAAGCTTCAAGACCATCTTGCACAGCTTGCTCAGCATAGGCTTGGCGTTGGCTGTTGATGGTGGTATAGACTTTATAGCCAGAATCTGTCGCTTGTTCGCCAAACTTTTCTACGAGCTCAGAGCGAACCATTTCCCCGACGTAGGGGAATTTGTTGCTGACCCCGCGGTCAGGCATATCGAGATTAATCGGTTCAGCAATCGCTTTTTGATATTCAGATTGATTGATATACCCCAATTGCAACATACGTCCTAAAATCCAATTACGACGCTCTAAAGCACGTTTTGGGTTGGCTACAGGATTATATTTTGATGGTGCTTTGGGTAAGCCTGAAATCATTGCCATTTGAGCCAAACTCAAATCTTGCAAGCTCTTGTTATAATAAATTTTTGCAGCTGCAGCGATCCCGTAAGCATTTTTGCCCAAAAAGATTTTGTTGACATACAGCGTTAAAATTTCTTCTTTGCTTAGATTCTGTTCAATTTTTCGAGCAAGGAAAACTTCAGTCAGTTTACGTTTTAAAGTACGTTCTGGAGTCAGATAATAGTTTTTTGCAACCTGCATGGTAATGGTTGAACCACCGGTTTGCACATCTGAACCCGTAATACTTTCACTGACAGCACGTCCCAATCCTTTGAAACTAATTCCGCTGTGCTCAAAAAACGAAGAATCTTCCGCAGCTAAAAAGCCATGAATGAAATGAGACGGGATTTGGTCGTACTCTACAGGAACCGAAAGTTTGCCACCATATTCTGCAATCAGCTCATTATCAGCACTATAAACTTGCAAGGGTTTTAATAATGGAGCCTTTTTTAAGATGGACATTTCAGGCAAAGACGGGGCAATATAGAGATACATGCCATAGAAACCCATTGGAATTGCGACCAAAATAATAATAATGGCCAAAAAAAATGGATGAACAAGGCCTGAACAAGATAGCTTTTTCATAACAAGTAAGTTTTAATAAGAGCTAATGGCAAACTAATTGGTGGTCAGTATATCCTTTCGATATACGGATTGTTAGATGAGTTATTGTATCTGTATAAAATTATAGACCAATGCTAATTAGTGGGTTAATTTTTTTGGGGATAAAAAAATAATAGGAATTATATTGTGCTCAGGTTATATCGTAAGCCAAATAAGGGGTTAATAGGAGTAGATATTAGTTCGACTTCTGTTAAGGTTTTGGAACTTTCTGTAAAGAGTGGGCGGTATTGGGTAGAAAGCTATGCTTTGGTCCCATTACCAGAAGGAAGTGTTGTTGAAAAGAACATATTGAATCCGGAAGCTGTCGGTGACTGTTTAGAGCGCGCAATTAATTTGGCCAATACGCAGACCACTAATGCAGCTTTAGCGGTTCCAACATCGATGGTGATTACAAAAATCATCGAAATGGACGCAGATATGAACGATGATGAACGTGAAATTCAGATTCGTGATGATGCTGAGCAATATATTCCTTTCCCATTGGATGAAGCGAGCCTTGATTTTGAGGTCTTGCCGGATCGTCTATCTAATCCAAATCGTGTCAATGTTTTACTTGTCGCTACGCGTATTGAAAATGTTGAAGCGCGTGCGGAAGTCATTCAGCTTGCGGGTCTGACACCAAAAATTGGCGATGTAGAAAGCTTTGCAATTGAAAATGCATTTAAAGTTTTCTCAGATACTTTGCCAATGGGTGTAAATACCGTGGGTATTTTAGATATTGGTCATAGTATGACGACCTTATCTGTTATGCAGAATAACAAAGTGATTTATACCCGTGAGCAAGTGTTTGGTGGCAAGCAGTTGACACAGGAAATTCAAAATCGCTATGCATTGTCTTTCGAAGAAGCGGGTCGTGCGAAAAAAACACGTGCCTTGCCAGATGATTATGATGTTGAAGTCTTAGAACCCTTCTTAGAAGCAGTCGTTCAACAAGCAGCGCGTTCTTTACAGTTCTTCTTCTCATCTTCACAGTTCAACGAAATTGACCATATTTTATTGGCAGGGGGGAATGCCAATATTCCGGGGCTTGCAAAACTACTTCAACAAAAATTGGGTTACCGCGTCACGATTGCCAATCCATTCTTACAAATGGGTTTTTCACCTCAAATTGATATTAAAAAAATTGAAAATGATGCCTCATCACTCATGGTGGCATGCGGTCTAGCATTGAGGAGTTTTGATTAATGGCAAAAATTAACTTGCTCCCTTGGCGTGATGAGCTAAGAGAGAAACGAAAAAAAGAATTTATTGCACTTTGTATTGGGGCTTTCTTAATTGGGGTAATTGGGGTTGGTTTAACATGGTTGTACTTTGATCACAAATTAAAAGATCAAGAACAAGCGAACCAATTGATTATCAGTCATAACCAAAATTTAGATGTTCAATTAAAGTCTTTAGATGGTTTGCAAGAACAACGTAATGCCATTATTGAACGCATGAAGCTGATTCAAGGCTTACAAGGTCAACGTCCAATCGCGGTACATCTTGTAGATGAATTGGTTCGTGTGACACCTGCCAATATGTACATCACAAAATTTGAGCGTAATGGCGACAAATTTATGATCGAAGGGCGTGCGGAAAGTCCAAATACTGTTGCAGATTTACTGCGTAATTTGGAAGCATCACCTTGGTATCGTAATGCCTTCATGAGCTCATTCCTTGTGGCTGAAGAGAAAAAAGACAAAGCGCCGACGTCAGTGGTTCCTCGCGTAGAAGAATCTTATGGTGCATTTACTGTGACTGCTGATTTGGAGCAAATTGCGCAGCCGACCATTAATGATCCAGCAGCAAATGCAGGACAGTCAGCTTCATCGGCGCAAACATCTGACGCACAAACTGCAGCAACACCAACTCCGGAGGCTGCAAAATGAGTCGTGATGAATTTGAACAATTGAATCAAGATGCTGTCGTCGTGCCTAAAAAGAAAATGACACTTGAAAAGTTCATGCAGCAGTTTAATACCTTAGATCCAAATAACTATGGCAGTTGGCCATTGTCGGTCAAAATCACCTGTTGGATCTTTATTATTATTCTTGTGGCGATTTTGGGCTATTTTTTAGCGATTAAAAATAAGATTGATGCAATTTCCAATGCCAATGCGCAAGAACAAAATTTATTAAATGAATTTCGTGAAAAAGATTCAAAACTGCGTAACTTGAAGCAATATGAAATGCAATTGCAAGATATGGAAGCGCGTTTTAATCAGCAATTGGAACAATTACCGAAAGAAACTGAAATTCCGGGCTTGGTTGAAGACATTAACCTGACTGGTGTGAATTCAGGGTTGAAATTTAAAATTATTCGACTTGAACCAGAAGTGAAACAAGAATTCTTTATTGAACAGCCGATCAGTATTGAGGCAACAGGGGATTATCATGCCTTTGGTTCATTTGTCAGTGGTATCGCCGGTTTATCGCGTATTGTGACTTTGCATAATTTCACAATTATTGCGACAGCAAATAAAGAAAAAAATTCAGATATTCCAAAAGTTGACTATGTGTTGAATGCCAAAACATATCGCTATGTTGGAAATACTGAAGCTGCTGATACAGCTGCAGCTAGTACAGGGGAGGCTCCAAAATGAAAATGAATAAATTGGTACTTTCTGTTGTTGCAGTAATGTTGTTAGCAGGTTGTGAATCACGTATTGATGTCGTAAATCAGGAAATGGCCAATATTCGAAATCAGGAACCGATGGCGATTGAGCCAGCGCCAGATTTTGTACCGGTTGAGACCTTTAATTATGCTGCGCATTCATTAAAGAGTCCGTTTTTACCAAGCTCACTCGCGGCAGAACTGAAAATTATGGCGGGTAAACGCGTTTATCCGAACTTGAATCGTCAGCCACAACCTTTGGAAAGCTATGCCCTTGAAACCTTAAATATGAAAGGCAGCATGCGTAATCAATCAGGTCAGACTTTGGCCTTAATTCAAACACCAGATGGTGAGGTTGAGCGTATTCAACGTGGCAGTTATATGGGGCTGAATCATGGTCGTGTGGTCAATATTACCCCGACACAAATTGATTTGATTGAGATTATTCCAGATGGTCGAGAAGGGTATGTCGAACGTCCGAGAAGTCTCATTTTAATTGGGCCAGCGCCATAAGCTTAAAGGAATAAAAAATGAAAAATACTGTACAAGATTTTATTTTTGGGGATGGCAATACAATGAAGCAGGTGTTTCGTCAGTTTTCGATGGGTGCTGTTGCAATGGCGATGATGCAAGTTGCCAGTGCACAGGTCAGTGTAACCAATATTGTGCCGATGCAGATTCCAGGTCAGGGAACTGAAATTCGGGTGATGTTTAATGGTTTACCACCACAACCACAGGCATACCAGTTGGATCAACCTTCACGTTTGGTGTTGGATTTTGATAAAGCACAGCAAAATTTAAAGCAAAGTTCAATTGCTGTCGCAACCGCTGAAGCAAGTTCAGTGGATGTAACTTCAGATGCACAGCGTGCACGTTTGACTGTAAACTTGGCCAATGCAGGTGCATTTACCACACGTGTTGAAGGCAATACCTTTATTTTAAAAATCAATTCAGCACAAGCTGCGAGTGTTGCTGAACCAGTTGCTCAGCGTCAGCAACAAGGGATTTCAAATATTGGTTTCCATCGTGGGTCGAATGGTGAAGGCCAAGTGGTTGTTGATTTACTGGGTGGAAATACCCCTATTGATGTGCAACAACAAGGCAGTAAAATTGTTATTCGTACATTAGGAAATAAAATTCCTACACATTTGACACGCCGTTTAAATGTGAATGACTTTGCAACGCCTGTATCAACCGTAGATGCACATAATGATGGCGGTAATGGGACTATTACCATTCAATCTTCAGGCAGCTATGAGTACATGGCGTATCAATCGGACAATAAGTTGACGGTTAGTCTGAAGCGTCCAGAAGATAAAAATCCATTACGTCCAAAAGCAGCCAATCATTACACGGGTAAAAAAATCTCTTTAGATTTTCAGGATATTGAAGTTCGTCGTGTCTTGCAGTTATTGGCAGATTTTACTGAAATCAATATGGTTGCGGCTGATACCGTCCAAGGCAATATTACCCTGCGTTTAAAAGATGTGCCTTGGGATCAAGCATTGGATATTGTGTTAAAAACCAAAAACTTGGATAAACGTCGTAACGGTAATGTGATTTGGATTGCACCAGTTTCTGAGCTGATTAAAGCGGAAGATGATGAAGCGAAAGCAATTGCACAGCGAATAAAATTAGCACCAATTCAAACGGAATATATTCAACTGAGTTATGCGAAATCTTCAGATATTTTAAAATTATTAGAAGATTCCCGAGATGGAAAAGGGGCAGAGTCAAATGGTACAGCAGGAGGTACATCACTTGCATTAGAAAGTGTACTGAGCCCAAGAGGTAGTGTTGTTTCTGATAATAGGACAAATACACTTATTGTTAATGATACATCTGAGAATATTGATAAAGTTCGTAAGATGATTGATCTATTAGATGTTGCTGTGAAGCAGGTTATGGTTGAAACAAGAATTGTGACTGCTCAAACAGAGTTCTCGAGAGAGCTTGGTGTTAATTGGGGTATACAGCGTAATAATCCAAGTTTAAGTGCGGGTGCTAATGGATCAAATGTTTGGGGGGGAGATTATTCTCCAAAGTTGGATTTAGCGGTAGATTTGGGGACGGCATCGGCAGGAAACTTTAGTTTTGGGTTGCTTAAAATTTCAGATTTTATGCTTGATCTACAACTTACAGCTTTACAAACGGATGGTCATGGTGAAGTTTTAGCAGCGCCTAAAGTTTTAACGGGAGATAAGCAAAAAGCAACAATTTTGAGGGGAGATCAAATTCCTTATCAAAGCTGGAGTGCTGAGGGCGGTACGACAACGAGTTTTGTTGATGCGAATCTGAAACTGGAAGTGACTCCAAGTATTACACCTGATGGGAAAGTACAAATGGATCTAAAAGTTAACAAGGATACTGTTGGTCGATTAACAGCAGCTGGCTATTTAATTAATACCAATAAACTTGAGACTAATGTTTTAGTCGGTGATGGTGAAACAGTAGTCCTTGGTGGTATTTTTGATGACATTCAACAAAACCAGTATACCAAAGTCCCTTTTTTAGGAGATTTGCCAGTTGTTGGAAACTTATTTAAAAATAATGTGAAAACTAGTGCACAGACAGAACTCCTGATTTTTGTTACACCACGAATTGTTAATGACAGTGTTACCAGAAATCATTAATATATTTTCAATTTAACAAAAGAAATAGGTGACTCCTTGCCAAGCAAAGAGTTTGAAACCCTACCAAATATTTATTTGGTAGGGCCAATGGGGGCAGGAAAAACAACTGTAGGACGACATTTAGCAGAGTTGTTAGGACGTGAATTTCTTGACAGTGATCATGAAATAGAACGTAAAACAGGTGCAACGATTCCTTGGATTTTTGAAAAAGAAGGGGAAGTTGGTTTTCGAAGTCGTGAAACGAATGTAATTGATGAGTTAACTGCAAAAAAGCAGCTGGTGCTTGCCACTGGTGGTGGTGCGGTCACTCAGGCTCCCAATCGTGAATTTTTAAAACAACGGGGTATTGTTGTTTATCTGTATACTCCGGTGGAAATTCAGTTACAACGAACCTACCGCGACAAAAATCGTCCACTTCTTCAAGTCGAAAATCCTGAACAGAAGCTTCGAGATTTATTGGCTGTACGTGATCCACTTTATCGTGAAGTCGCGCACTATATTATTGAAACCAATCAAGGTGCCGCGCGAGATCTTGCGCAAAAAATTTTTAATTTAATTGTTTCACAAAATATATCTCGTTAGAAAAGGTTAAATTCATGCAAACCTTACATGTTGAACTTGGTGAACGTCGTTACCCCATTTTTATTGGCAGTGATTTAAACCCAGAAAGCTTACTTGAACCTTATATTCACGGTAAGCAGGTGATGATCGTATCAAATACAACAGTCGCACCTTTGTATTTACAGCATTATGTACGTGCTATTGAGGGTTTGGGTAAAACCGTTGCGACATGTATTTTGCCCGATGGTGAAAAATTCAAAAACAGTGAACACTTAAATCTAATTTTTGATGCGTTGCTTGAATCAGGTTTTAACCGAGATTGCACCGTACTTGCCTTGGGGGGGGGAGTGATTGGAGATATGGCCGGTTTTGCATCGGCATGTTTCCAGCGCGGTGTGTATTTTATTCAAGTTCCAACGACTTTACTCTCACAAGTGGATTCGAGCGTTGGAGGGAAAACAGGGATTAACCACCCACTAGGTAAAAATATGATTGGCGCTTTCCAACAACCCCAAGTGGTATTGGCGGATATGGCACAGTTAAAAACCTTACCTCCACGTGAACTTTCTGCTGGTTTAGCCGAAGTGATTAAATATGCACTTTTAGGCGATGTAGAGTTTTTAACTTGGCTTGAACAGCATATGGACGCTTTAGTTGCAGGCGATGCCACATTATTGGCTGAGGCAGTTTACCGTTCATGTGCGCATAAAGCCCGGATTGTCGCGAATGATGAAAAAGAACAAGGTGAACGTGCATTACTGAACTTGGGTCATACTTTTGGTCATGCGATTGAGTCTTATCTGGGCTATGGTGTCTGGCTGCATGGTGAAGCAGTTGCAACAGGGATGGTGATGGCAGCTGATTTATCGCAGCGCATGGGCTGGATCACAGTTGAAGATTTAGAGCGTACAAAAAAAATCATTTTACGTGCACAATTACCGATAGTTTGCCCTAAAATTCCGCTAGAGGATTTTTTGGCGTATATGTCTCATGATAAAAAAGTATTGAATGGGCAATTACGACTTATTTTACTGAAATCATTAGGTCAGGCCATCATCACCAAAGAGTTTGATGTTGAGTTAATGAAACAGGCAATTTTGACAAATCAGGCAGAGTAGGTACATCATGGCAGCGCGGCAGTCTCAATGGCAAAAAGTTCATCACTACGCATGGTTGGTGGGTGGAGCTGTGTGTCTGTTCGCTGCATTGGTTTTCTGGGCGATTACAGATACCAAAGAATTGGTTGAAGTTGAAAAGCAAGCTGAAACCGAAGTGGATTTGCAAATTCAGCCAGAGAAAGTGGCAGCAATGTCCCATCTTGGTGCATTAAATGAAGAAGTACGTCCACTTGATATGACGACCCGTGTGGTTGCTACAGCTCAACATGAGCCAGAATTTCGCGGCACTAAATTTATTAATGACTCTGCCAAGCTTTATGGTGTTGAATTATTTCGGGTTTCTGAAGAAGATATTTTAAAAAGCTTCTTACGTAAGCAGCCTGAGCGTCACAAATTTATTTATCTACGTCTTTCTGGTGAAGACCATCCTGAGCAATACGTCATTTTAACAGGACCATATTCGTCGCAAAATGATGCCAAAGCTGCAATGTCGAGCCTCAACATCGCTATGCCTGCTTCAATCAAACCTGAGGTTGTTGAATTTAAACAATATCAAGCATATGTGAATGACTTAGGCACGGAAGAAATGTCGTCGAGTCAAAAGTTATATGCTGTTAAATTAAAATCTGTACCTTTACCGAAAATTGATGAAGCTCAAATCGCCGCACGAAAAGCAGCGGCTGCAACGACGGTAACAACACCAACTAATGCAACGACAAGTACTACGGTGACACGTCGAGATGCTGAAGGAAATGTGATTGATGTGCAAAAATCACAAAGTAGTGTAGATGCACCACGTCCAAAACCTGCACCGGTAGAACAAGAAGTAACCGATCCTTTTAATTAGTTCTAAAATAGCGCAAGACGTCTTAGGGAAAGCTTAAACTGCACAGAAAAAGTGCATAAAATAAAAAAAGAACAATTTGAATTATTTGTTATAACTAAAAAATGCTTGTAATCAGCCATCTTAGGAGAAAATGCATCAAGTTGGCATATAAATTGCTTAATTGGTGCGTAAATTGAACTTTTCTCCCTGTTTTGGCGCGAAAATGATTCGATAAAAGTGCGAAGTCATTAATCCAGTCGTTATCCCTGATCTGAACTGCAAAAGCAGAAAATTTGACTTTTTATTCATGCATCAAAGATGAATTCGGTTTATCTTAAGGGTGTGAATAAGAAATAATTTTGCTCGACAGAACAATTCATGTGAGTAAGTTAAGACGAATCGCAACAAGAAATTAGTTTGTTAAGTGCTCGAAAGAGCTGTAAAGAAAAGAAGGGTACGCTATGCACATGCCATCGCCTAATACTGTAGCTCCCGCTCAAGGTTTATACCAACCGGATGAGTTTAAAGATAACTGTGGTTTCGGTTTAATCGCCCATATGCAGGGTGATGCAAGCCATGATCTCGTCAAAACCGCAATGCATAGTTTAAGTTGTATGACCCACCGTGGTGGTATTGCCGCAGATGGCAAAACCGGTGACGGTTGTGGTCTACTCCTTGCTATGCCCAAAGAATTTTTCCGTGAAGAAGCGAAAAAACTCAGTGACATTACATTGAGTGAAATCTTTGCTGTGGGTACGGTATTTCTAAATCTAGACCCTGCATTAGCCGCACATGCAAAACAAATTTTAACCAAAGAAATCGAAGACGAAGGCTGTAAAGTCATCGCTTGGCGTGTTGTGCCAACCAATAACGATGCATTGGGTTCAATCGCGATGCAGTCATTGCCTGCCTTTGAACAAATTATCGTGAATTGCCCAATGGGTGTTTCAGAGGTTGAATTCAACCGTAAGTTGGTGATGGCACGTCGTCGTGCAGAACAACAACTGACTGCTGACCCATACTTCTATGTAACCACTTTATGCTCAACTGTGATCAGCTATAAAGGTTTGATGATGCCAGCAGCCATTGCTGACTTCTATACCGATCTTGCTGATGAGCGTTTAAAGTCACACATCGTGGTATTCCATCAGCGCTTCTCAACCAATACCTTGCCGCGTTGGCCTTTGGCACAGCCGTTCCGTTACTTGGCGCACAATGGTGAAATTAACACCATTACCGCAAACCGTAACTGGGCGATGGCGCGTACACCAAAATTTGAAAACCCATTATTGCCGGGTTTAACTGAGCTGAATCCAATTGTAAACCGTACAGGTTCGGATTCTTCAAGCTTAGACAATATGCTGGAAATCCTTGTTGGTGGCGGTATGGATTTGTTCCGTGCGCTGCGCATGTTGGTTCCACCAGCTTGGCAAAACGTTGAAACTTTAGATGCGGATTTACGTGCATTCTATGAATTCAACTCAAAACATATGGAAGCTTGGGATGGTCCAGCAGGTCTGGTAATTCAAGATGGTCGTCATGCGATTTGTATGCTTGACCGTAATGGTTTACGTCCAGCACGTTGGGTGATTACCAAAAATGGTTACATTACTTTGGCATCCGAAATTGGTGTTTGGGGTTATGAACCAGAAGACGTTGTATCTAAAGGTCGTGTCGGTCCGGGTCAAATCTTGGTGATCGATACCTTTACCGGCAAAATGCTCGATACTCAAGATGTGAGTAATCACCTCAAACGTATGCGTCCGTACCGTCAGTGGTTACGTGAAAACTCAGTACGTGTGCAAGGTAGTCCAGAGCTAGAAGAATATTTATGTGATCAAGGCTTAAAAGGTGATGACCTGAAAGCTTCACAAAAAATGTTCATGGTGACATTTGAAGAACGTGACCAATTGCTTCGTCCAATCGCTGAAAGCGGTCAGGAAGCCGTGGGCTCAATGGGTGACGATACGCCAATGGCAGTATTGTCTCGTCAGGTGCGCCATGTGTCTGACTACTTCCGTCAGCAGTTCGCTCAGGTTACGAATCCGCCAATCGATCCATTGCGTGAATCGATCGTAATGTCGTTAGAGACATGCCTCGGCCGTGAACAAAATGTATTTGAACAAGGTCCAGAGCATGCAGATCGTCTGATCATTTCAAGCCCAGTACTGTCAAATTCGAAAATGCATCAAATCCGTACCCTTGGTCGTAAAGGTTACGAGATTGCAGATATCGACCTGAACTATGTAGAAGATGAAGGCTTAGAAGCTGCCATCGCACGTATTTGTGAAGAATCTGCGCAAGCGATTCGCGATGGAAAGACATTACTTGTATTGTCTGATAAGAAAATCCGTCAAGGCTTCTTACCTGCAAATGCATTAATGGCAACAGGCGCGGTTCACCACTATTTAATCAATGTGGGTCTACGTACAGATGCCAACATCATTGTGGAAACTGGTTTGGCGCGTGATGCACATCAGTTTGCGGTGATTCTTGGTTTTGGTGCAACTGCGATTTATCCGTACCTAGCTTATGACGTGATCAATGACTTGATCGCCAAAGGTGAGTTGTTGGGTGACCCAATCCATGCGCAAGCGAACTTCCGTAAAGGCATTGAAAAAGGCTTATTGAAAGTCCTTTCTAAGATGGGTATTTCTACTGTTGCCTCTTACCGTGGCGGTCAGTTGTTTGAAGCGGTCGGCCTCTCTGATGAAGTGGTTGCAAAATGCTTTACTGGTGTACCGAGCCGTATTAAAGGCGCAACATTCTCTGATCTAGAAAATGACTTGAAAAAATTGGCAGATTTGGCGTGGAAATCACGTAAGCCAATCGATCAAGGCGGTATGCTGAAATTTGTATTCGGTAAGGAATATCACGCATTTAACCCAGACGTGATCAATGCACTGCATAAATCTGTGCGTTCTGGTAATTATGCGGACTTTAAAGAATACGCAGAGCTAGTGAATAACCGTCCAATCGCGACGATTCGTGACTTATTTAAGCTGAAAACAGATCAATCGATTGCACTCGATCAAGTTGAATCCGTTGAAGAAATTCTGCCACGTTTTGACTCGGCTGGGATGTCTTTAGGTGCTTTGTCACCTGAAGCACACGAAGCTATTGCAATCGCAATGAATACCATTGGTGGTCGCTCGAACTCAGGTGAGGGCGGCGAAGACCCAGCGCGTTACGGCACTATCCGTAACTCGAAAATCAAACAAATTGCATCTGGCCGTTTTGGTGTGACCCCTGCATATCTAACTTCTGCAGAAGTCCTTCAAATTAAAGTGGCTCAGGGTGCAAAACCAGGTGAAGGTGGTCAGTTGCCGGGCGGTAAAGTGAATGGCTTAATTGCACGTTTACGTTACTCAGTACCGGGTGTGACATTAATTTCTCCGCCGCCGCATCACGACATCTACTCAATCGAAGATTTATCACAGTTAATTTTCGATTTAAAACAGGTTAACCCACAGGCGATGGTGTCCGTTAAGCTGGTTTCTGAGCCGGGTGTCGGTACGATTGCGGCAGGTGTAGCAAAAGCATACGCAGACTTCATTACCATTTCTGGTTATGACGGCGGTACAGCGGCTTCTCCACTTTCTTCAATTCACCATGCAGGTTCTCCATGGGAACTTGGTCTATCTGAGGCGCATCAGGCGCTTCGTGTGAATGACCTGCGTGGCAAAGTCCGTGTACAAACTGATGGTGGCTTGAAAACAGGTCTAGACGTTGTGAAAGCAGCGATTCTTGGGGCTGAAAGTTTCGGTTTTGGTTCTACACCGATGATCGCATTGGGTTGTAAATACCTGCGTATTTGCCATTTAAACAACTGTGCGACCGGTGTTGCAACACAGCAAGATCATTTACGTCAGGAACACTATATCGGTGAGCCTGAAATGCTGATCAATTTCTTCCACTTTATTGCGGAAGAAACACGTGAATGGTTAGCAGCGCTAGGCGTATCAAGTCTGAAAGATTTGATTGGCCGTACAGATTTACTGGAAATGCTTCCAGGTGAAACTGAAAAACATGCACACCTTGATTTGAGCGCATTGCTTCAATCGCATCCTGCGGCTGAAGGCAAAGCTCAGTACTGTGAAGTACAAGGCAATGCACCATTTGATAAAGGTCTCTTGGCTGAAAAAATGGTGGCGGAAATGCTGCCGGCGATTGAAGCAGGTACAGGCGGTGAATACGGTTTCACTATTGGTAACTGTGACCGTTCAATTGGCGCGCGTATTTCGGGTGAAATTGCAAAACGCTATGGCAACCTGAGCATGGAAGCACATCCAGTTAAGGTGAATCTGAATGGTACAGCTGGTCAGTCTTTAGGTGTATGGAACGCAGGTGGTCTGCATATTAGCCTTGAAGGTGATGCGAATGACTACGTCGGTAAAGGCATGGCAGGTGGTCGTATCTCGATCTTCCCACCGAAAGGTTCACCGTTCCAAACGCAAAACACTGCGATCATTGGTAACACCTGTTTATATGGTGCAACAGGCGGTAAATTGTTTGCTGCAGGTACAGCAGGCGAGCGTTTTGCTGTACGTAACTCAGGTGCGTTTGCCGTGATTGAAGGTGCAGGCGACCACTGCTGTGAATACATGACAGGTGGTATCGTGACTGTATTGGGTAAAGTGGGTCATAACTTTGGTGCGGGTATGACAGGCGGTTTCGCTTACGTGCTCGACCTTGATAATGACTTTGTAGACCATTACAACCACGAACTGATTGAATTGAACCGTATCTCTACAGAGTCGATGGAAGAACATAAAGAGTTCTTGTGCCGTATCTTAGATGAACATATTAAAGAAACAGGTAGTGCTTGGGCGTATAAGATCCGCAACGAGTTTGACTTCTATAGCCGCAAATTCTGGCTTGTGAAACCAAAAGCTGCTAATTTGCAGACTTTGTTGAAAACAACTCAAGCTGATCCACAATAATTCCACTACTGCAGATTTGATAGGCAGGTGTAAGTCCAAACATGCTTACACCTACCCACGGAGAGAGACATGGCAGAGCGCCTAAATAATGACTTTCAGTTCCTGGATGTAGCACGCCAAGATCCAGAGAAAAAAGATCTAGTTGTCCGCAAAGCAGAATTTGTGGAAATCTATAAACCGTTTACAGCTGAAGTTGCAAAAAACCAAACGCACCGCTGCTTAGGTTGCGGTAACCCATATTGTGAATGGAAATGTCCAGTACATAACTACATTCCAAACTGGTTAAAACTAATTGCAGAAGGTCGCATTTTCCAAGCGGCTGAATTGTGTCATCAAACCAACACCTTGCCTGAAGTTTGTGGTCGTGTGTGCCCACAAGACCGTTTATGTGAAGGCGCATGTACGCTAAATGACGGCTTTGGTGCAGTCACCATTGGTAATGCTGAAAAATACATTAACGATACAGCCTTTGCATTGGGCTGGCGTCCAGATATGTCACACGTTAAGTGGACAGACAAAAAAGTTGCGATTATTGGTGCAGGTCCTGCTGGCCTTGGCTGTGCCGATATTCTTGTACGTAATGGTGTGAAGCCAGTCGTATTTGACAAGCGTCCTGAAATTGGTGGTTTGCTGACATTTGGTATTCCAGAATTCAAAATGGAAAAAGACGTAATGAAACGTCGCCGTGAGATTTTCTCGGGCATGGGTGTTGAATTCCGTCTAAATACCGAAATTGGTACAGATGTGACGATAGATCAGCTATTGGCTGATTACGACGCTGTATTCATGGGTATGGGAACCTATACCTACATGAAGGGCGGTTTCGCGGGTGAAGACCTTGTTGGTGTTCATGATGCACTAGATTTCTTGATTGCCAATGTCAACCGTACCCAAGGTTGGGAAAAAGATCCATCTGAATACATCAGCATGGAAGGCAAAAAAGTGATTGTTCTGGGTGGTGGTGATACTGCGATGGACTGTAACCGTACCTCGATCCGTCAAGGTGCCGAATCCGTTGTTTGTGCCTACCGTCGTGACGAAGAAAACATGCCGGGTTCACGTCGTGAAGTGAAAAATGCACGTGAAGAAGGTGTGGATTTCCAATTTAATCGTCAGCCGATTGAAATTGTGGGTGAAAATGGCAAAGTGACGGGTGTTAAAGTTGTGACTACACAGCTTGGCGCACCTGATAGTCGCGGTCGTCGTAGCCCTGAGCCAGTTCCGGGTTCAGAAGAAATTTTACCAGCAGATGCGGTATTGCTTGCCTTCGGTTTCCGTACCAGCCCTGCAGATTGGTTTACAACATCAAACATCAGTATGGATGGTTCAGGCCGCGTCATTGCTGCTGAACAGCAAGAATTTAAGTTCCAAACATCGAATCCGAAAATTTTCGCCGGCGGTGATATGGTACGTGGATCTGACCTTGTGGTAACCGCAATCTGGGAAGGTCGCCAAGCTGCCGAAGGTATTCTTGATTACTTAGATGTTTAAGTTATGACATGCCAGTGATTGAACTGGATTCATTCGAAAACCCGCTTCGGCGGGTTTTTATTTTTTGGAATTTACCTCAAATGACACGTGAATAGATTTTGCAGATAAATACGCTGAAAAGTTGTCAGACAGCACTTTAGAATGGTGAATTATAGCTAAATACCAAATAAATCATTACAGTAATCTTTAAATAATTTATCAATATCTTTAACTCTAAACTTAGTTCGAATCGCCTTGACTCGTGACCACATATTTTCTATTGGATTTAAATCTGGAC
>NZ_VOYQ01000039.1:0-32834 GCF_013420195.1 Acinetobacter sp. YH01024 | reverse complement strand
TTCGCAAGAGATGCGATGGATGTCTGATGATTTGTAGTCATAAATTTTAGTCCCCACTTGTTTCTAAGTGGGGACTAAATTAAGGCTTATAGGATGAATTCAGAAGGTGTGTTCAGCGGACGCTTACTGCTTACTTCAATATAAAAATTGAAATATGGCCTATATTTTAAAATATATACTGATAATTCAGTATTTTATGTTTGAGTGAATCACACTTTTTATGCACAATAATATCTAAGCCCAATACAGCGCCTGAAATAATGACAATCTGTGCTTGGGTGTTTGAAATTTTATATTGGGCAAGTTGATGTACACTGCTGAATTGCTGGAAGAAGCACGCCGTTTTATGTTCCACATGTTAACCAAAGTGGTTGAATATGGGGGTTCTGATTTATTTATTACGGCAGATTTTCCACCAAGTATTAAACATCAAGGCATGATGAAACCCTTTGGGCAGCAAGAACTTGATGCTGAGAAAACAAAGCTTTTCGCCTATAGTTTGATGAATGAGAAGCAGCGCAAAGAGTTTGAAACAGAACTAGAATGTAACTTTGCGATTAGTGTGCCAAACGTTTCGCGTTTTCGTGTCAATGTATTTCAGCAACAGTTATATGTGGGTATGGTCATTCGTACCATTACGGCAGAAATTCCAAATTTTGAAAAGCTTAAATTACCGGCTTCGCTTAAGCACGTGATTATGGAAAAACGTGGTTTAGTTTTAGTGGTTGGAGGTACAGGTTCAGGAAAATCAACCTCTTTAGCGGCGCTGATTGATTATCGAAATGAAAACAGCGCAGGGCATATCATCACTGTTGAAGACCCAGTGGAATATGTGCATAAGCATAAAAAATCAATGATTACGCATCGTGAAGTCGGTGTAGACAGTCATTCGTGGCATAACGCTTTAAAAAATACCTTGCGACAAGCACCAGACGTGATTTTAATTGGTGAAATTCGTGACACCGAGACTATGGAACATGCAATTGCCTTTGCTGAAACAGGACATTTATGTTTAGGTACGCTACATTCAAATAACGCCAATCAAACCCTAGATCGAATCATTAACTTCTTCCCAGAAGAGCGAAGAAATCAATTGCTTATGGATTTATCGAGCAATATGAAAGCGATTGTTTCTCAGCGATTAATCCGGACTGAAGATGGTAAAGGACGCCGTGCAGCCGTTGAAATTATGTTAAATACGCCGCTCATTTCAGATTTGATTTTGAAAGGTGAGTTTCATGAACTAAAAGCGATCATGGCAAAATCTCGTGAACTTGGGATGCAAACTTTCGACCAAGCTTTATTTGATTTATATAATGACGGCGCTATTTCTTATGAAGAAGCTTTAAGAAATGCCGATTCAACTAATGAATTACGTTTGCAAATTAAACTTAAAAGTTCACGTGCAAATGGTACTTCAGCGGCTGCGCAATCTTTTAGTATGGTTGAAGAAAAGAAAGAAGAACCTGAAAGTACCGAAGCTTCGGAAGAAATATAAGCTGCATATTCATGCAAATGTTATATAAGCCAATTCAGCCATCATATTGAAATAAAAAAATCAGCCTGAGGGCTGATTTTTTAGATATTATAAATATTTACAGACCAGCTTCGTATTGTTCGCTGGTCAATAAAGCATCTACATCAGCCATATTGTCTGGTTTAATTTTATAAATCCAACCTTTGCTATAAGGTGCATCATTTACAAAATCAGGATCATCTTCAAGGTCCGGATTGACTTCAACAACCACACCAGAAACTGGAGCATGAATATCAGAAGCGGTTTTTACCGACTCAACCACACCCGCTTGTTCGCCAGCAGTGATATGTTGACCCACATCTGGTGCTTCAACATAAACTAAATCACCCAATGCGTCTTGTGCATGATCAGAAATGCCTGTAACAACAAGGTCACCTTCAATTCGCACCCATTCATGTGTACTTGCGTACTTTAAATCTGAAGGATGATTCATTGATAACTCCTTAAATCCATTAAATTCATTTTTGGCATGAGTTATACATGCTTTTTAAGTAAAACAAAAGACTTATAAGTACGGATCTTTACGCCAATTGCTTGGGCTACGACCACTCCAGCGTTTAAATGCACGGCTAAAATTGGCAACATCGCTATAGCCCAATTCATCAGCAATTTGCTCTAAGGTAAAGTCAGTCCGTGACAGGAGCGATGTGGCATGACGGTAACGAACTTCGTCGACTAACGTTGAAAATGAGGTACCTTCAGCAGCAAGTTGGCGTTTTAAAGTTCGATCGGACATGTGTAGCCGTTCAGCAACACTTTCGATACTTAAATAGTGCTGTTCGGAGTTGGTTAAAATATCACGAACGCGCATGGCAATACGGTGACGTTCGCCCAAAGCGGAAAGTTCAGCTTCACATTGATTAATCACGATTTGACTGGCAATTGGGTCAGCATGGACCAATTTATTGGTTAAATATTGCTTATCAAAACTGAGTAAAAGATGTGGCTGATCAAATCTAAATTGGTGCCGTGGATATTTGGCAATAAACCGCTCAAAACCTTCAGGTTGAGGGAAATCAAAATCAATTTCACCAGCAGAATAATCCACACCGGTAATTGCTTTGCCCATGCTGATCATGCCAAAAATTAAGGCAATCGAAATCTCAGTACGTAAAGGCTCAATCGTAACGTCTGTTTGTAGTTGAACAGTCGCTTTGGTTCCAAAAGTCGAGAAAAAAAGCTGTAAAAAGGGCATGCGTAGCTGAATAAAACGGTTTGCCAAGACTAAGGCATCGGTTATGTCCTTCGCCGTCATGATGGCATAGCCAATAAAACCATGAATCGAGATGCGCATTTGGTTGCCCAAATGAAAACCTAAAGTGGGCTCACCGGTTAATCGTAGTGCGTGCTCTACCAATTGATTGGCGATGGGTGTTGGAATACGGAAATCTGGTTCAGCCAATTGTTCGCTGTTTAATCCGAATGGACTAAATAATGTTTCTGCAGTGTAGCCCCATCGAGAGACCACATCTAAAAGGAGCAATCCATACACTCCGGGAATACCCTGATCCTGACGGGAATTAATTGTTTTCATAGCGTTCCGTTGCAATGCGGGTTTTTCTTCTGTTCAAGGTTATATTGGCATGATTCCGTGTTGTATCCCACAAAAATTGTTGGACAAACTGACTAGGCTCAACTATTTATAGCGGCCTACCTTAGCGTTGTAAAGTAGGCCGTTAAGGATTAATTCGGTTTAAAATCTTTGGAAAAGACCACAATTTTGGTCGTAGACATATAAAGAACGTCATTGTGCTGATTAAGCGCTTGCGTAACATAGGTCACAATGCCGCGGTCTGTCTTACTTTTCGACGGAGTAATTGCAGATATTTCAACTTCTACACGAATTTTATCTCCCGGACGTGTTGGGCATGGCCAACGCAGACTTGACTCAGAGCCAATTAAGCCATAAGCCACAGGGAAACATTCAGTCCATAAGCGCATCGTTACAGCAGCGGTATGCCAACCACTTGCCGCTAATCCTTGAAAGATCGGGTGCTGTTGGGCTTTGACTTCATCTGTATGAAATTCCTGAGGATCATAAGCGTTGGCAAATTGCTTGATTTCTTCAACAGTCATTTCATATTCACGACTGCTAAAGTGATCACCAACTTTAAGGTCTTCCAGATACAGCATTTTCATCTTCCTTTGATTCTACTTTATGTTGTTCTATTAAAAATCCACCGGTTTGACGCTGCCACAAGTGTGCATAAATACCATTCAAAGCAACAAGCTCTTCGTGGGTGCCTTGCTCAGCAATACGTCCTTGATCCAAGACAATCAAGCGATCCATTTGCGCAATGGTTGACAGTCGATGCGCAATGGCAATCACAGTTTTGCCTTGCATCAAATCATCTAAACTCGATTGAATCGCGGCTTCGACTTCTGAATCGAGCGCACTTGTGGCTTCATCTAAAATTAAAATCGGTGCGTCTTTTAAAAATACCCGAGCAATCGCAATACGTTGACGCTGACCGCCAGATAATTTTACGCCACGTTCACCGACAAATGCGTCATAACCACGTTGACCACGTAAGTCGATCAATTGAGGAATGAATTCATCAGCTTTCGCTTTACGCACTGCATCATACATTTCTTCATCTGTTGCATTCGGGCGACCATATTTAATATTTTCTTCGACCGTACGATGCAATAACGAGGTGTCTTGAGTCACCAAAGCAATATTTTTTCTTAAGCTATCTTGGGTAATATCTTCTATATTTTGGCCATCAATCGAAATACGACCATGGTTGATATCATAAAAGTGGAGTAAAAGTTGAATTAGTGTTGATTTTCCGGCACCCGAACGCCCGACAATACCAATTTTTTCACCTGGTCGAATAGTTAAATTAAATTGATCGATGACATTTTTATCATTATAAGCAAAACTGACGTCCTCAAATTTAATTTCGCCTTGCGGTACTTTTAAGTCGGTTGCATCAGCTTTGTCTTGAATATGAATTGGGCGGCCCATGGTTTTCATCCCATCTTGAATGGTCCCGACATTTTCAAATAGGGCAGATGTTTGCCACATCATAAACTCGGAAATACTACTGAGTTTTAAAATCATGGCGGTCGCTGCTGCAATGACCCCAAGCTCAGCTTGACCATCCATCCAGAGCCAAACGGCTGTTCCAAGTACGCCACCATATAAAACAATGATCAGCAAATTCGTCGCGATGTTGTATTTTGCAGCAAGTCGCATTTGCTTATACACCGTCACCATAAATTCTTTCATTGAGGCTTTGGCATATTGGCTTTCACGGCCTGCATGGGCAAACAATTTCACCGTTTGAATATTGGTGTAGGCATCGGTGACACGACCAGTCATTACTGCGCGTGCATTGGCTTGTTCATTTGAAATTTTGCTTAATTTGGGGATGAAATAGCATGCAGAACCAATAAATAAAGCCAGCCAAAGTAATAATGGAACAATCAACAGTGGCGATATAGCACCTAAAATCACGGTGATCGAAATCAGGTAAATGAAGACATAGGCCAACATGTCACCAAGAATAATCCAAAACTCACGTACAGCCAGTGAAGTTTGCATGACTTTGGCAGATAAACGACCTGCAAAGTCGTTGTGGAAGAAATCTAAACTTTGTTTCAGTAATAAGTTATGAAATCTCCAACGTAGGCGCATTGGAAAGGTACTGTATAAAATCTGATGTTTAATAATAGTTTGAAGGCAAGAAAAGAAGATATTTGCCAATAAAATAAAGCTTAAAATGGTCAGATTGGTCTGGTGCTGCTGTAAAAAGGTTTCAGGTTGAGACTTACTGATCCAATTGACTAATTCACCAATTTTGGCATAAAGCAGTGCTTCAAAACTCGCTACACCAGCTGTACAGAATACCAATAACAAGAGGTATTTTTTTACACCCGTTGCAGCTTGCCATACAAAGGGGAAAAATTTTGTTGGCAATGGTTTATTCAAGTCCTGTTCAGGATAAGCGTCAACTAAGTTTTCAAACCATTTAAGCATGCAGATAACCTGAGAATTTTACTGTAATTAATCTTTCTTTCTTCCGCTCTGAGTGTAATGGATTCGCTGGTTTTTCTCCATTTTGATTTGTTTATTTATTAAAAAGCTTGGCTGCAAAAATTCATAAAATTAAAATGTACAACCCGATTACGACCTTGGCGTTTTGCTTCATATAAAGCAATATCGGCTTGTTTAATTAACTGATCGAGTTTGGCGTGGTCAGGGTCAATTTTGGAAACACCAATGGAGATCGAAAATTTCACCAATTGACCATCCATATGAAACTGATGTTGCTCCATTTTATGTCTTAACCGTTCAGCAATTTTTAATGCATCTTCTGGGACGGTAAAAGGCAAAAGTACAATAAATTCTTCACCCCCGAAACGCGCCAACATATCGTAAAACCGCATTTCTTTACGCGCAATTTCAGCAATTTGGCATAGCACTTGGTCGCCGACATCATGTCCGTATTGATCATTAATCGCTTTAAAATGATCGACATCAAAAATCAAAAGACTGGTACAGACCGTCATTGGGGTTTCTTGGATTTTTTTATTGGCAGCATGTACAAATTGGCGACGATTGCTTAACTGGGTTAATTCATCCGTATGGGCAATTTTGCGCAGGGTATGAAAGTTCCAGTCATCTAGCAGCGCTCTTAGAAACGTTTTACGAGAGTTGAGCGTAGAGTTCCAGCAGATATACATACTGAACAGCAGCACAGGAACGTACACCAATAAAAATATTGTAAAATCACCAAAATCATTAATGCGCCATGCGCCAAAAAGGATCGCTGCCGTGATCATGGCTGAGGTCATAATCGAAGGGCGAAAATGCACATGAATACTTAAATTACCCAATACGATCAAAATAATGGCGGCATATTGATAGCTATGAACCAGTTCATTTTTCGACTGAAGTAATATCTCAAACCAGAGGATTGCAGAAAGGCAAGTCGCTAGTGGTAATATTAAATCGAGCAATTTAATCTGTTTGATATATTTAAACAGAACATAGTTCAGGCTAAATGCACCAATAATAGCAATGATACGAATCGCACCTGAAAGCATTTCTACGTCTGGCAGCACATAGCGATCTGCCCAAAAATAGATTAAAAATGCCAATTGAGCGAAATAGTTGACCTGCTTTAAATAGTCTTTCTGGTTGTAGTACAAAAATTTGTAATAAGCATTTTTAAACTGTGCCGGGATACGTGCAATCGGGTCGGATAAAGCACGCTCAATACGGACACGATTCTCTAAGTCACATGCTTCTGCCTGTATGAGCGTATGTTTGGCAGAAGTGCGATTCATCGATTCTATGAGTAATTGTGATTCGTTTTTAACTGATTTCTGAGAAGGTTGATTGGGGCCTTCCATGATCAAGTTCCTATTTTAGAAGCGTTTTTATGCAACTGTTAACAAATAGTATCTAAAAATGTCTACATTTGTATAGTATTTGTTCTGATTTTTTAATTATATTTAGTTGTTTCTGATGAATTATATTTTTAAGGAATCGAGCGATTAGCGCATTTATCTGATTCGCTTTTATTCCTTATATCGCGAGATCTAAAGTAATTGCGGAAGTAGAGGGGGGTAACCGATAGCCCCATGTATATTCAAAAGCCATTGTGACTTTTTAAATTTGCAGAATTTCTTCTTTGAATATACATGGGGAGAGGAAAGTTTAGCTCTTAGCTTTTATCGGCATTTGGTTGAACGAGGGCTTTAAAATCGGCACTAGAAGGGGCTTGATAGATTTTAAGACCAAACTCAGGTGTGATTGCAATCAGATGGTCAAAGATATCAGATTGAATCGCTTCATAATCTTTCCATGCAATTGTTTTACTAAAAGCATAAATCTCTAAAGGTATGCCTTCACTCGTGGGTTGTAACTGACGCACCAAAATCGTTTGGTGTTGGGCAATGCCTGAATGCTGTTGTAAGTAGAATTCTACATAGGCACGAAAGGTCCCAAGATTGGTTAAACGGCGCTGATTATATTGCGACTGATTTGAAAGTTGCTGATTAAACTGAGCAAGCTCTTCATGCTTATGGTCAAGATATTGATCTAATAATAAAAATTCTTTGAGTTTGTTTTGCTCATCCTGAGTCATGAAATGAATAGAGCTTTGATCGATATAAAGCGAGCGTTTGATACGGCGCACACCAGACTGTGCCATACCACGCCAGTTTTTAAAGGTGTCAGTCACCAGTTTATTGGTTGGAATCGTGGTAAAGGTCTTATCAAAGTTCTGCACGGTAATGGTATGTAATGACATATCAATGACATCGCCATCCGCATTAAGCGAAGGCATCTCAATCCAGTCACCAATTCGCACCATGTCATAAGAAGAAATTTGTACCGAAGCAACCAGTGATAAAATGGTGTTCTGAAAAACCAACATGAGCACGGCCGCCATAGCACCAAAGCCAGCAAGTAATGTAAATACATCTTTTTTCAGGAAAGTACCCAAGATCATTAGGCCACACACCAAAAAAATGATCAATTTGACCAACTGCAAATAGCCTTTAATTGGTTTGTTTCTAGATTTTGGATTACGTTGATAAATCAGATTAAAAATATTCAGTAATTCAGAAATGGCCAAAGCAATGGTCAGGAAGATAAAGGCCTGACAAGCCATTTGCACGATTGAGATGAACTTCACAGATAAATGCGGGACTGTGGTTATACCATTTAAGATCACAATTGCTGGAACAATGTTGGCAAAGCGTTTTATCACACTATGTTCTGACAAAATTTGACTGTGGCTAAAGGCCATTTTAGACACGAGCTTACGAATACCACGCACCACAATTTGCTTGGCGATAAAATTTGCAATAATGGCAAAAACAATAATGAGACTGAGCGAAGTCAGCATTTCTAGCCAAGGGTATTGATCTGACCAATCTTGAATATTTTTAATGAACTGAATTTTTTCCAAAATCATCCTACTCTTATTGATGTAAATGCAAGGGTTAATGATCAAACTATTGTAATTATGATGATTATATAAGCAATTTTATACTCGTAAACTTTACGGAGTTACGACATGTATAGTCCATAATGTTACTTATTGGGTGCTAAGAAATGATTTTTTGAAGGTATAACCTAATTGATGAACTAAAATAAATAAATGTTGAGCTAAAAAAAGCCCCCTAATTAGAAGCTTCATTAGCGATATGAAATGCTTACCACATTAAATCATCAGGAATTACATAAGCTGCATATGGATCTTCTTCATCCGTGGTTTGCTCATTCACTTCAGAATTATTCACAATAATAAAGCCTTCCATTTTCGCATTAATACGGTCGGCTAATTCTTTTGGTAAAAAAGCATAGTTGCTATTTTCACGTGCAATAACAAGACTACCCGCAACAAGGGCATTATAAATTTGCTGATTGATATAAAGCTTTTTGATCTTGGCATCATCGATAAATTGATAGGTCGATTCGCCATCGGTATCACGAATTTTATGCTGATTAATCATTTGCATGATGGCAGCTTTTAATTCTTTTTCTTGCAAAACGGCTTTACGATCTTGCTCTAAAGCATGATCTTTGGCCATTTTCTGCTGCTGATCTTGCTCAATTTTCGCCTTGATTTCAGCATCTTTACTTTCACCAGTACGTTTTTCATGTACGGCTTGTTTAGACAATTTTTTTGCCTTTTTATTATCGACCAGACCTGCTTTAAGCAGTTGCGCCTGTAATGCATTTTTAACCATAGTACGTTCCAACTAATCGTGTATATGTCGATAATGAAAATAGATGATCCAATATACTGCGCTCATAACTACACTGAGTGCGGCAGGAATTAGGAATGCGTTTAATTTTAAATAAGGATAAAGCCAACTGGCAAGTATGCCACCGACGATAAATCCCGCTAAAATTAATAAATGTAAGACCACACGTTTAGACTCAACCGAAAGTCCACGAGCTTTATAACCCAAAGCCAAACCTAAGTCCGTCAAAACACCAGAGAGGTGTGTGGTACGAATAATGGTGCCTTTATAGTGGCTGACCATTGCATTTTGTACACCCATCGCCACGCATGCCCAAAGCAAAGCATAACGTGGAAAATAGGGTAATAGCAGCCAACACAGGACAATAAAAAAAGCCACCAAGCTTAATGGGACGCCATAACGTCGGGTTAAGCTAAAGTGACTATTTCCAAGAATAAGCCCACTATAAAATGAGCCAATCACATAACAGAGCAAGACTAAAATCAAATAAATAATCGTAGCTGGCTGCCATGCAATGAAGGCCATGGCTAACATACTGACATTACCCGTCATGTGAGATACCGACTGGTGCAAGATCGTCACCAGCCCGAGTACATTAATCATTCCTGCATTCATTGCGAGAAAAAAAGCACCCAGTTGTATCCACAGCGGTAAAGTCTGAAAAGGCATGGCCTCGCCTTAAAAAGTATCCAATATCAGGATATTATCTTAAACCACGGTCTACTGCAGTTGTAAATAATACGTCAGTCGAAGAGTTTAAAGCTGTTTCAGTTGAATCTTGAAGTACACTAATGACCATACCAATGGCAACAACTTGCATCGCGATATCGCTTGAAATACCAAACAGGCCACAAGCCACTGGAATAAGTAGCAATGAACCACCAGCAACACCTGAAGCACCACATGCAGAAACGGTAGCAACGACTGATAAAATCAACATGGTGCTGAAATCAACAGAAATGCCCAAAGTATGAACTGCTGCTAGAGTGAGGACTGTAATTGTGACTGATGCACCTGCCATATTGACAGTTGCACCTAAAGGAATTGCTACACTTGCAGTTGATTCGGGGACACCAAGACGCTTTGCAAGGTCAAGGTTTACAGGAATGTTTGCAGCTGAACTACGTGTAAAGAATGCAGTGATACCACTTTCACGTAGACATTGGAAAACCAATGGGAACGGGTTTGAGCGAGTCATAAATGCCACCATTAGTGGGTTAATGACCAAAGCTACAAAGAACATGGTACCGAGTAATACCGCAAGTAAGTGCGCATAACTAACAAGCGTTTTTAGACCTGAGTCGGCAAATGTAACAGCAACCAAACCGAAGATACCAATAGGTGCAAAGTTAATCACTAAACGGATCACTTTATTCACTGCATCAGCAGCGTCAGATAAAAAGACTTTGGTGTTCTCTGATGCATGACGAAATGCAATACCTAAGGTAACAGCCCAAGCCAAAATACCAATGAAATTTGCTTCAGAAATTGCTGTAACAGGGTTTGCGACAAAACTTAATAATAAGTTTTTCAATATTTCAGCAAGACTGCCTGGCGGCACAAGGTTTTCTGCAGCAACATCAAGAATTAATGTACTAGGGAATAAAAGGCTTGCTACTACTGAACTTAAAGCAGCAAGGAACATACCAATAGCGTACATCAACATAATCGGTTTAATGTAAGAATTACTGCTACCCACTTTGAAATTTGCAATGGATGACAGTACAAGTACAAAGACCAGTATCGGTGCTACGGATTTCAATGCCTTAATGAATAAATCACCAAGCAAACTTAAATAGGGTGCAACGCCCGGAGCCACAACAGCAACCAATACACCTAAAATAATGGCGATAATAATTCGGGTTACTAAACTCAAGCGTGTAAATGCTGAAAACATAGGAGAGCCTTGTCAGAATTACAATGACAAAATGATGAAAATTAGTGCTGTATTTTATACGAAAATATAGAATGCTTATAAAATAATTTTATTTAAAAATAAATCTTTGTTTTTTATAATCTATTTTTGTGTATTAAAATGTAAGCCTTTCAAAACTCACTGTTTATCAAATTTGGTTTGATTAAACAGTGAGCGAATACACCTTTAAATTTGGTATTCAGAACTGGCTGTAGCAAGCTCTGTCATGGCTTGATAATGGGTGAGAAAAATTTGACCACTCAAATGAGTGAGTAATTTTGAGTGCTGCAATTTATCCATGACAGGACCTTTGACTTCAGAAAAATGCAGTCGAATATCTAATTTTGATAATTCAGCATTTAACTCTTCCAACATTTCTAAGGCACTTAAGTCAATTGAACTGACGCTTGAGCAATTGATAACAACATGCTCTAGGTCAATATTTTGACTGACTTCATTGATCAGGAAACCTTTAAGCGTATTGGCATTTAAAAACGAGATATTTTCATCTATACGGAGCGAGAGTATATGTGGTGCGGTATAGACATGATGACGCTGTACATTGCGGAAGTGCTGTGTGCCTTCGACTAGACCGATCACCGCAATGTGTGGACGACTGATGCGCCATAACAACAGAATAAAAGTAGAAATGATGCCAATAATGAGACCTGTAGAAATATCGATACACACCACACCGAAAAAGGTCACCCACATCGCAATCCCGTCAGCTTTTGAATAACGCCATGTATCCACAAAAGGTTTAAAGTCGACTAATTTCCAAATGGAAACAATAATTGTGGCCGCCAAGATCACTAAAGGTAAGTCTTGGAAAAAACCAGTGAAGTAGAGACTGACAACGATAATCAGCAATGACGACAACACACCTGCCATCGGTGTTTTTGCACCTGCATCTGCATTAACAACTGTACGCGATAAGCTACCCGTCACAGGAAAGGCAGAGCTAACACCTGCGCTTAGATTGGCTAAACCTAAAGCGATCAACTCTTGGTTACTATTGAGTTGGCTGCGTTGTTGTAAGGCAGTAGCTTGAGCAATAGAAAGTGACTCAACAAAACTGATCATGGCAATCATTGTTGCACCGGGCAGTAAGGTTTGTACCAGTTCCCAGTTCCAATGTGGAAAGCTTAAGGGTGGAAAACCTGAAGGAATTTCACCGACGGTTTTAATGCCGACATTTTGCAGGTCAAATAACATCACCGATGCAATCGAGATCACCACGAGTATCAGTGGCAGTGCTTTACTTAGAAAGGCTGTAGAGCCGAATCGGGATTGAATCGATTGAGTGGCCAATATTTTCGGCACATAGATTAAAAACAGTATGGCCAGCACACCAAAGATGAGTGAAGCAAAGTGAGTCAAACTCAGGTATTCCCACAAACTTAAAACAAACTCAGGGATGTTATTGGCTTTAAGCGGGACATCGACGAGAAACTTAAACTGACCCAGTGCAATGAGCAGTGCCGAAGCAATAATGAAGCTTTTAATGACAGGATGACTGATCAACTGAATTAAAAAACCGAAACGGAATACACCCAAAAGTAGAGAAATCAGCCCGACCATTAAGGCCAAAAGTGTCGCTGCTTCAATATAAACAGGCGAACCAACTTCAAATAGCGGATTGAGCGTGGCGAAGGTCATCATCGAAATGATTGCCACAGGGCCTATCGATAAAGTTGAGCTTCCACCAATGAGGGCGTAGACAATCATCGGTAAAATACTGGCATATAAACCCATGATTGGAGGTAAACCTGCCAGCATGGAATACGCCATACCTTGAGGGACCAACATGGCAATCACGATCAGCGAAGCAAGTACATCAGATTTAAATTTCACGGGGCTGTAGTGCTGTAACCACTGCCAAGCAGGAAATTTCTGTAAGAAATGAGGTTTTAAATCTGACATAAACTTATCTAAATCACAATTTCATATATATTATGCACAAAAAGTGCTAAGAAGTCTTGTACAATAAATTTTGACCGTTCAATATCGCTGCTTATTTACGGGATATGTAAGAAACCATCATTTTAAATGAATTAATGAAAAGTATGAGCTGATTTAAAGCTTTGGATATTCGAAATAGATATAGATATTGAAATTTTGAAGAAGTATTGCGGGTAAATTGAGGTATTGAATTGCTGCCCATTGCGATAATTCATCTATAGTGGTGCAAGAACAGCATGTCTGGCTTGAAATTTTAAAATAACTAAGTGTTATTTATAAGATTGGTTGCAATACAATTGGTAAAGAGTATTGAGAACTTGAACTAAATTTGCATCTTTAATTGAATAATAAATTTGCTTACCATCACGACGCGTAGTCACAACATCACTTTTACGTAACATCATCAGTTGTTGTGAGAGGGTTGGCTGTTTAATATCAGTGATTTCTTCAATCTGAGACACATTCAATTCTTGCTGTGCTAGATGACATAAAATTAGTAGACGATCCGTATTTGCCAGCGACTTTAAAACGCCCACGACTAATTCGGCAGAATCACGCATAGTAGTGATTTCCAGATCGGTATTCATTGGATATGTCCATACGATTAACAACAGCTCAAGTATACGGATATCACGGCTTAATACATTGAATAAATAAGACAATTTCTATGGTTTTTTATGAAATCAAATATCATTAATTTTTATAAGTTTAAATTTAGTTAATCAGTTAAATTTATTGCTTGATTTTAGTACAAGCTTTCACAAAATGCACATAAATATAAGACATTAGCTTAAAAAATCATGCACACTTTGAAAATAATTGTATCATCTAAAGATCGTATTCAATAAATACACAAGGGATAAATAGTCATGACAACAGATTCAGCTTTTCCAGCAACGAGTAATTTAGGTATCGCAGTATATAGTAATAACGCTGAAGCGATTGGTAATACACCTTTAGTTCGTATTAATCGTGCGATTCAGTCAGAAGCAACGGTCTTGGCTAAAGTTGAAAGCCGTAACCCTGCCTTTTCTGTGAAATGTCGTGTGGGTGCAGCTCTCATTGCAGATGCAGAAGAAAAAGGCTTATTAAAACCGGGTATGCATATTGTAGAACCTACAAGTGGTAATACAGGGATTGCTTTAGCATTTGTTGCAGCAGCGAAAGGTTATGCAATTACATTAACCATGCCAGCAAGTATGAGTATCGAACGCCGTAAGGTGTTGAAGTCTTTTGGTGCAAATCTCGTATTGACTGAACCTGCTAAAGGCATGAGAGGTGCGGTCGAAGAAGCACAGCGCCTCGTTGCCGAACATCCTGAAACGTATTATTTACCACAACAGTTTGAAAACCCTGCAAACCCTAAAATTCATGAATTGACCACTGGCCCAGAAATTTGGGAAGCGACCGGTGGTAAAGTGGATATTTTAGTTTCAGGTGTAGGTACAGGCGGTACGATTTCAGGCATTTCAAGCTATTTTGAAAAAGTGAAAAATCAGCCACTTTATTCTGTTGCGGTTGAACCGGCTGAATCTCCGATTATTGCCCAAGCGAAAAAAGGCGAAACACTGACTCCTGGGCCGCATAAAATTCAGGGGATTGGCGCTAACTTTATTCCGGGTAACTTGGATCTAGACCTTGTTGATGAAGTGATCGGTATTGAAAGTGCTGAAGCGATCGAATGGGCACGTAAAACGGCTACTCATGACGGTATTTTAGTGGGTATCTCTAGCGGTGCTGCTATGGCTGCGGCGGCAAAACTTGCTGCGCGTCCTGAGAATGCAGGCAAAACTATTGTGGTCATTTTACCGGATGGTGGTGAACGTTATCTTTCGTCAGTTTTATTTGAAGATATTAGTGCTGACTAATAGGTCTGACATGAAAAAAAGCCCGTTCATTTGAATGGGCTTTTTTATTGATGATTTTGTTATTTATACTTGTCTTAAGCCGCGTCTTGATCATCGTTTTTGGCATTTTGTTGTTTAATTTTTCGTTTAGGCGGTTCATATCCTAACTTTCGAGCGATATATTTAAACAGGAAGCCTAAGAGTATGCATATCGTGACAGCAGGGATAACCACTTGAGTGAGCCAAACATCAATATGATCTAGACTCCAACTTAAAATTAAAAATAAAAAAGCACACAAATATGCGCAGTTAAAGCAAATGTTCGACAGTTTGTACATGCGAAAGAGAGTAATTCGTTTGGTGGTCACGAATCTCTATCTTACTGAATAATGAGGAAAGGTGTAGTCTTAATATCAGAAAAATAAACTAATTGAATAATCATTATTCAATATTATTGATTATGTTTTTAAATCTTCGCAATTCTTTATACCTTAAAGAAAAGCCTTGCTGTGAGTCAGAAAAACTTGACCTTCCCATTGTGGTAAAGTTTAAGCTATAGCCTAAAACAAGCACATATGATTGGGATGTTGCCATGACAGATTCGACAGAACGCAAACTTTTTGATGGCACACTTGCTATTGAAGGGATGACCTGTGCTTCTTGTGTGGCACGGGTTGAAAAAGCCTTAAAAAAAGTCGATGGCATCACTGATGCTCAAGTGAATTTAGCCACTGAAACAGCACATGTTCAGAGTGATAAAAATGTGGATTATTCTGCTGTAATTCAGGCCGTTGAAAAGGCAGGTTTTGGCGTTGCACAAAAGCAGATTGAACTTGAAATTGAAGGAATGACTTGCGCATCGTGTGTTGCACGTGTTGAAAAAGCCTTAAAGGTAGTTCCAGAAGTCATCGATGCAAAAGTGAATTTGGCAACTGAAAAAGCCACGATTACGGCATTGGCATCTGTTGAAAATTCTGCATTGGCGAAGTCTGTAGAAAAAGCAGGTTTTCATATTGCACAGCCCAATATTGAATTAAATATTGATGGAATGACCTGTGCTTCATGTGTGGCACGGGTTGAAAAAGCCTTAAACGCTGTAGACGGTGTCAATAAAGCAACGGTAAATTTAGCCAGTGAAAAAGCCTTTGTTCAGGCGCCAGTTTCAAAAACACAGGAATTGATCGCGGCAGTTAAAAAAGCGGGATACAGTGCGACCGTTGCTACACAACTACAACCGACAATGGCAGAAAAAAAAGCCGATGAAGCTCGGTTGCTCAAACGTGATTTAATCATCGCATTGGTACTCGCTGTTCCTGTTTTTATCTTGGAGATGGGATCACATATGATTCCAGCTTTTCATCATTTTATTGCACATAATTTAGGGACACAAAATAGTTGGTATATTCAGTTTATATTAACCACTTTGGTGTTAATCCTTCCTGGAAGACGTTTTTATCAGCACGGCATACCAGCACTTGCGCGACTTGCCCCAGATATGAATTCTTTGGTCGCAGTCGGGACTTTATCTGCTTATAGTTTTTCTTGTGTTGCAACATTTGCTCCGCAATTATTACCGCAAGGTACGGTTCATGTGTACTTTGAAGCAGCCGCAGTAATTGTGGCGTTGATTCTTTTGGGTCGTTTTATGGAGGCGAAAGCCAAAGGTAAAACCTCGCAAGCTATTCAATACTTAGTCGGCATGCAACCCAAAACAGCACGTGTTGAGCAATCTAGTACCTTTATAGATTTGCCGATTAGTGATGTTGAAACAGGTATGTTGATTGAAATACGGCCTGGTGAACGTTGCCCAGTCGATGGTGCTGTAGTGTCTGGGAACAGTTATATTGATGAATCCATGATCAGTGGCGAGCCAATTCCTGTCGAGAAAAAAGCCGGTGATCAAGTTGTCGGTGGAACGATTAACCAAAATGGGGCATTGAAAATACAAGCCACTGCGGTAGGTCAAGATACTGTTTTGGCACAAATTATCCATATGGTCGAACAGGCTCAGGGTTCAAAATTACCGATTCAAGCTTTGGTGGATAAAGTCACGTTATGGTTTGTACCGGTGGTAATGGCGTTGGCGTTGATCACCTTTTTAGTTTGGTATGTTGTAGGACCTGAACCGAGTTTAACCTATGCCTTAGTCAATGCTGTAGCAGTACTGATCATCGCATGTCCATGTGCAATGGGTTTGGCAACGCCAACATCTATCATGGTCGGTACAGGGCGAGGTGCAGAGCTTGGAGTATTGTTCCGTAAAGGTGAAGCCTTACAACAACTCAAAAATACTCAAGTGGTTGCAGTCGATAAAACAGGGACATTGACGGAAGGTAAACCGAAACTGACAGATTTTGAAGTCACTGAAGCTTTTGATAAAGATCGCGTATTTCAGTTATTGGCCTCTGTAGAGCAGAAATCTGAACATCCGATTGCCTATGCCATTGTACAAGCTGCGAAAGAGATGCAAGTGCAACTTTTAGAAGTTGAACAGTTTGATTCCGTGACTGGTGCTGGGATTCAGGCGGTTGTTGAAGGACAAAGCATTTATATTGGTGCAGATCATTTGATGCATAAACTTGGTTTAGAAACACAAATCTTTTCAGCACTGGCAGAACGCATGGGCAATGAAGGGAAAACCCCGCTCTATGTATCGATCGATCAACAGCTTGCTGCCATTGTTGCTGTAGCCGACCCGATCAAAGCCACAACCTTCGCAGCCATTCAAGCTTTGCATGATTTAGGGCTGAAAGTGGCCATGATTACAGGCGACAACCGACACACTGCCACTGCCATAGCACGACAGTTGAAAATTGATCATGTGATTGCTGAAGTGATGCCAGATCAAAAAGTGCAATCTGTACAACAGTTGCAAAAAGAACATGGTGTTGTATGTTTTGTTGGCGATGGTATTAATGATGCGCCTGCACTTGCGCAAGCAGATGTGGGCATGGCGATTGGTACAGGGACAGATGTGGCGATAGAGGCCGCGGACGTTGTGCTTATGTCGGGTAATTTACAAATGGTGCCGACAGCAATCGCACTGAGCACAGCGACGATGAATAATATTCGCCAAAACCTATTTTGGGCATTTATTTACAATGCAGCATTGATTCCTGTCGCTGCAGGTGTGTTATATCCATTCTTTGGCATACTACTTTCACCTATGTTCGCAGCAGGTGCAATGGCACTTTCATCGGTGTTTGTTGTGTCGAATGCCTTACGTTTAAAAGCATTTAAAGGGCCAGTTTTTCAGGAGTCTTGAGATGAATATTGGACAAGCAGCGAAAGCATCGGGCATTTCTGCAAAAATGATCCGCTATTATGAATCGATTGGGCTGTTAAATAATGCGCAGCGCACCGATGCAGGCTATCGAATTTACTCGGAAGCCGATATTAAAACCTTGAGTTTCTTGAGACATGCACGTGATTTAGGTTTTTCTTCTGAACAAATGAAAGATTTACTTGGACTTTGGAAAAATCAAAGTCGGCAAAGTGTTGAAGTTAAATCATTGGCGTTAAAACATATCCAGACCTTAAATCAAAAAATCGCAGACTTACAGGCCATGGTTGAGATCTTGCAACAGTCCGTCGATGGCTGTGCCGGTAATGATCAAGCCGATTGTACGATTTTAAATCAAATCGAAACGGGCATGGCTGAGTGCTGCCATACAGCAAAGATTTAAACCCGCTTGACCTTACAATCGTGGCAAGGTTTATAGTGTTGTTATTAGAAAAGAAGGATGAACAGCATGAAATTTCGTATTGATAATATGACATGTGGTGGTTGCGCACGTAGCGTGACAGCAACGATTAAAGACTTAGATGAAAATGCAACGGTCACTATTGATGTAGCCACTAAATTAGTTGAGGTTGAATCCAGTGCCAGTGCAGAGCAATTGATTAGCGCTTTAACCGAAGATGGTTTCCCACCTGTGATTGCATAACTTAGATATTGTCTAATGTATAAAAAAAGCCGAACAATTGTTCGGATTTTTTTATTTATAAATCAATTTTATACGGCTGAAATTTTATCTGGCGTCATCAGCGCCTGATTAATATATAGCTTGATTAAACGTTCACGTGAACCGATTGATTTTTGATAATGCGTTGAATTGAGGAGTAGGGACGCACCATAAGTGACCGTCCAAATATAGGATAAATAATCACGAATCGACATTGCGCTTTCAAGTGATTTTAAATAATCACTGGTCATATCCTTAATTTCAATAATACGTTCTTCACGAACACGATAGAGCTCTTCAAATAACTCTTTTAATTTACGTTCATTATTAGTTAAGCGTTCTTCAATGACATGTAATAATATAGTTCTATTAGAATTCAACATATTATAAAGCATATATTGTGAAACATAAGTTTTAATATCATGATTATATTTTTTTGAAATTTCTAATAATCGTTTTTCATTTAAGATAATCAGTTCTAAATATAATTGGTTTTTACTTTTAAAATGTTTATAAATCGTGCCTTTGGCAATATCTAGTTCACAAGCTAACTCACTTAAGGTGATGTCTTGATTATTATCTAATAGCAGGGTTTCTGCCATGGCTAAAATTTTTTCCTTGCGAAGGATAAAATTTTGTTGGCGTACTGAACTCATGATAACTGTTCCATAAACATCTTGAGGGTGAACAAGCCTAGCTTAAGCTAAATCTTGTGAATCTTACATTCCACTATGGTCTCAAATATTACATAAATTGGTTTAAAAATAAACACATTAGTAGAGAGTGTAAAACATATAGAATTCATAGCATAAAATTAATGTCAATAAAACTGAACCCTTGAGGTCATTTTTTTGAAATAAAATTCCATTTTTATTTTTTTTAATTTATTGTCTTTTCGCTTTTACAACAAAAGCAGCATTTAACAAAACGGTCTTGGTTGTTATGTTATTAATACAACCTAAATTAAACATGATTATGGGTATTATTATGTTTGGTTTTAATCAATTACCAATTGTAAATTTAGTTAACTCAATAAATTTATTTAAGTGTAATAAAATAATGCTGCTCAAATTATCAAGTGGTTATTTTCCACTTGTCGGTAAAAACACATTATCTATATCCATTTTAGATATCTATCTGAAAAAACAGATCTTTAAAAAATCCACACAAAATTGATTTGATGATTTTGTGCGGGAGCGTGCAACTTTAAAAAAGTACTTTGTCAAAGACGCTGACAAAGCCTGTAGAAAAGGAAAGTACAATGCCAATATACAATGCGCCGTTAAAGGACATGGACTTCATCTTAAATGATGTATTCAATGCAGATGAGTTCTGGCAGTCAAATGAAAACTTAGCTCATATTGATATGGCGACTGCAAATGCCATTTTAGAAGAAATGGCTAAGTTTTCTAAAAACGTTATTCTAGACTTGAACCGTACTGCAGATGAAGAAGGTGGTGCGCAGTTTAGTAATGGTGTTGTTACTACGCCTACAGGGTTTAAAGACGCTTTTAAACAATTCGCTGAAGGTGGTTGGGTTGGTTTAGGCGCTTCTGAAGAATGGGGCGGCCAAAACATGCCGAAAATGTTGACAGTACTTGCTGACGAAATGATTTGGAGTACCAATCCATCATTTATGTTGTATCCACTACTGACTGTGGGTGCAGGTATGGCGATTAATGACCGTGCTTCGCAAGAGCAAAAAGAAACCTATCTTCCAAAATTTTATACGGGTGAATGGTCAGGCACTATGTGTTTAACTGAACCACATTCAGGGACTGATTTGGGGATCATTAAAACCAAAGCAGAGCCGAATGAAGATGGTTCATTTAATATTACAGGCACGAAAATTTTCATCACCAGTGGTGAACATGATCTGTGTGAAAACATCATCCATCTTGTGTTAGCAAAAACGCCAAATGCACCTGCGGGTTCACGTGGTATTTCATTGTTTATCGTTCCAAAATTCCATGTCAATGCCGATGGCTCAGTCGGTGAACGTAATGCTGTTTCAGCGGGTTCAATTGAACACAAGATGGGTATTAAAGGTTCTGCAACGTGTGTTATGAACTTTGATGGTGCCAAAGGTTATATCGTTGGTAAAGAAAACGAAGGTCTTGCGGCGATGTTTGTCATGATGAACTATGAACGTTTATCGATGGGTATCCAAGGGATTGGCGCTGCAGAATTTGCTTACCAAAATGCTGCACAGTATGCGACTGATCGTCTACAAGGTCGTTCTGCGACAGGTGTGAAATCTCCTGAAAAACCAGCAGACTCTATTTTAGTACATGGTGATGTACGTCGTATGTTGTTGAATGTACGCGCCAACAACGAAGCATCTCGTGCATTTGCTGTGTATGTTGGCCAGCAACTGGATATTACAAAATATTCAACTGACGAAGCTGCAGTGAAAAAAGCCAATGACCGCGTGGCTTTATTGACACCTATTGCAAAAGCCTACCTAACAGATACAGCCCTACAAGCTACTTTAGAAGCGCAAATGTGCTTTGGTGGTCATGGCTATATCCGTGAATGGGGTATGGAGCAATGCATTCGTGACTTACGTATTTCACAGATTTACGAAGGCACAAATGGCGTACAAGCGATTGATTTAATTGGACGCAAAACCACGAAATGTAATGGTGCATTTATTGCCGAATACATTGCTGAAATTCGTGACTTTGCTGCAACCATGGCTGATTCAAAAGTTAAATCTGCAGCATTGCAAGTTTCTGACGAAGTTGAAGCATTAACGCAATTCATTGTAGAACAATCTAAGACCACCCCAGACTTTAGCAGTTCGGTGGCAGTCGATTACCTGCACGCTGTTGGTTTACTCAGCTTCGTTTATATGTTTGCACGTATTAGCAAAGCTGCGGCTGCAAAACCAGAGAGCTTCTACCAAAACAAATTGGTACTCGCAGATTTCTATGTTGAGAAAGTTCTACCTGACCTTGCTGCCCGTGCTCAACGTATTAAAGCAGGTTCTGAACTTATCATGCAGCTATCCGAAGAATACTTCACCGCTCAATCTTAAGGTTTCATCGAAACCACTGTGAAAAAGATTAAGATGGAAAATCTGAGGAACCAGTCATGGTTCCTTGGGGGTTAAAAGATTTAAAACAGGATGAAATAAGAAATGATTGTAATTGTAGATGGCGTACGTACAGCGATGGGTGGTTTTCAGGGTTCACTTTCATCTTGTACAGCCCCAGACTTAGGTGCTGCAGCGATTCAAGCTGTTGTTGCACGTGCAGGTTTAGAACCTACAGATATTGACGAAGTTATTTTTGGCTGTGTATTACCGGCTGGTCTTAAACAAGGTCCTGCACGCCAAGCGATGCGTCAAGCAGGCTTACCAGATACAACGGGTGCCACCACGATTAATAAAATTTGTGGTTCAGGCATGAAGGCAGTGATGCAAGCAGCTGATGCGATTAAAGCCGGTTCTGCTAATATTGTGGTTGCTGGTGGTATGGAGTCGATGTCAAATGCGCCATATTTACTTGAAAAAGCGCGTTCAGGCTATCGTATGGGGCATGGTAAAACCACAGACCACATGTTTCAAGAAGGCTTAGAAGATGCTGAGACAGGTTTATCGATGGGTATTCTGGCACAAGATATGGCAGATAAAAAAGGCTATACCCGTGAACAGCAAGATGCTTTTGCCATCAACTCACTCAATAAAGCCGTTGCAGCGATTCAAGGCGGTTTCTTCAAAAATGAAATCGTGCCGGTTACCGTTAAAAGCCGTAAAGGTGACGTCGTTGTTGACACAGATGAACAGCCTTTAAGTGCTAAGCCTGAAAAAATCCCTACACTGCGTCCTGCATTCAAAAAAGACGGCACGATCACAGCTGCCAATGCCAGCTCAATTTCTGACGGTGCATCTGCTTTGGTGGTTACATCAGAAGAAACGGCTCAAGCACGTGGTTTAAAACCACTAGCAAAAGTCGTTGCTTATGCCACAAATTCACAGCATCCGTCAGAGTTCACGATTGCTCCAGTCGGTGCTATTGAGAAAGTACTTGCACAAGCGGGTTGGGATGCACAAGAGGTTGACCTGTGGGAAGTCAATGAAGCATTTGCTATGGTTACAATGCTGGCGATTGATGGATTTAACTTAGATGAAGCAAAAGTGAACATTCATGGTGGTGCTTGCTCACTTGGTCACCCACTAGGTTCATCAGGTTCACGTATTATTGTGACGCTGATTCATGCCTTAAAACGCACTGGCGGTAAAAAAGGTGTCGCAGCACTGTGTATTGGTGGCGGTGAAGCAACTGCAATTGCGGTTGAACTGATTTAATTTGCCTCAATTTATATAAGTAAGCTTTTAGATAAGTACGTTTTTAGATAAGCAATAACAAACGCTATCTCAGTTCGCTGGGATGGCGAAAAAAGATGTTTATTTTGAGATATTTATTTTTTGAGATTTAATTATGAATGGTTTAGATCGCATTCGCTTACTCTCCCTTCGCGACAAAGTAATGTCTGCTGAAAAAGCGATTGAGTTAATTCAAGATGGTTCAGTGGTTGGTTTAAGTGGTTTTGGTGGTGCAGGTGAGGCAAAGACGGTTCCATTGGCACTTGCAGATCATGCAGTTTCACATCCTCTTCGTATCACGTTGGCAACGGGTGCTAGTTTAGGAAATAGTATCGATGGTCGCCTCAATGCGGCGCATGCGATAGAACGTCGTTATCCGTATCAGGCAGATCCTGGTTTACGTAAAGCCATTAACGCTGGCGAGGTCATGTATATTGACCAACACTTGTCTGAAATGGCCGATAATATTCGTCATCATAATTTACCGCGCATTAATGTGGCCGTTATTGCAGCGACTGCAATTACCGAAGATGGTCAAGTTATTCCGACAGGTTCATGTGGTAACTCAGCCAATTTCATTGAAATGGCAGATCATGTGATTATTGAAATTGATAATACGATTAACCCAGTGCTCGAAGGTGTACATGATATTTATGTGCCGAAAGCGCGACCAAACCGTGGGCCAATTCCACTGACTCAGGTTGGTGAACGTATTGGTACGATTGGGATCAATGTCAGCCCCGATAAGATTTCAGCTATTGTGTTGAATGATCTGCCAGATACCCAGTTTAAAATGGATGAACCTGATGCTGAAACCCTAGCGATTGCTCAGCATCTGATTGATTTCTTTGAAGGTGAAGTGGCAGCAGGGCGTTTGCCTGAAAATTTGGGCCCGCTACAGTCAGGTGTGGGTTCGATTGCCAATGCTGTATTCGCAGGTTTTGAGCATTCGAATTTCCATGATTTGGAAATGTATTCAGAAGTACTACAAGACTGTACTTTCCAGCTAATTGATTCTGGAAAAATGAAATTTGCCTCAGGCTGTTCAATGACGCTGTCTGAGCCTTGTGCACAGCATGTGATGAACAATTTTGATCAGTACAAAGACAAAATTGTGTTACGTCCACAAGAGCTATCTAATAACCCTGAAATCATTCGACGTTTAGGCATTATCGCGATTAATACGGCGCTTGAGTTTGATATTTACGGAAACGTAAATTCGACCCATGTGACGGGTACCAAAATGATGAATGGTATTGGTGGTTCTGGAGACTTTACTCGTCATGCGCACATTGCCATTTTCGTAACCAAGTCGATTGCAAAAGGCGGTGCGATTTCATCTGTAGTCCCAATGGTGAGTCATACCGACCATACTGACCATGACGTTGATATCGTGGTTACAGAGCAGGGCTTGGCAGATTTACGTGGTCTTTCACCACGTGAGCGTGCACGTAAAGTCATTGAAATCTGTGCACATCCAGATTATCGCGCAGCATTGTTGAGCTACTTTGAACGCGCATGTGAGCTTGGTGGTCAAACGCCGCATATTTTAAAAGAGGCTTTGTCTTGGCATGCCACTTTTGAAGAAACCGGTTCAATGCGTCAAATCGTATAAATCTAAAGATTGAAAATATTTAAATAAGCCCACGATCAAGTGGGCTTATTTATTATGAAAGACTACAAATGTTTCAAAACATGACAAAAGAAAAACAGCAGGACTTGGTTTGCAACTTTTGCACAACATGAACGGTCTTAAGTTCTCTTCAAGGCTTTCTATAATGCAAAACTCATTGACAAAGAAGGTCAGTATTTTGAAAAAGATTCAATTATTTTCTGCGATGTTGTTCGCAGTTCTCCTCACTGCATGTAAACAAAGTCCAGCGCCTGATTATGCTGGAACATGGCAAAATACCGCAGTAGATCCTCAACTTGAAAATGCGTTGATTATTAGTAAAAATGGTGAAAACTATTTCATTACCAATACTTTAAAAGATAAACAAAGTGGTAAATCTGAAAAGAAAAATCCTGTACCTGCATCTGTCGCTGAATCTGGTTTACTGGCTGTAAACTCTGGGACAGGTGCTGTTGAATTTGCGATTGACGAAAAAACTGGAAATTTAGTTGGGTCTGGATCCATTTATAAAAAAGTAAAATAGATCAATTATCTATAGATGCAAAAATATCAAAAGCAGCCTCTAAGTTGGGCTGCTTTTTAACTTTTAAGCGAACGTTTATTTACTTTAACTTAGTTCAGAACCGAAGAGAAATCATGGATAAAATAATCCGCTTTATTTTTGATTTGCTCAATTTCGTGCTCTGAATATGCATCATACACGGCAACCACTTCAATGCCTGCTGCATTTGCAGCTTCTACACCAATGAGTGAATCTTCAAAAATTAAACATTCTTCAGGTCGAACTGCAAAATGTTCAATCGCCTGTAAATAGACTTCAGGATGAGGCTTAATATTTTTGACACTTTCACGGGTCAGGATCAGATCAAAGCTATTTTCAAAATGCAGCTTTGGATAGATGTTAATATTTTTTTGATATCGATAAATATTTTGCAGGCTGGTCGTGGTGGTAATTGCCACCTGAATGCCTTGCTGAATGAGCTGTTGAACAAATAATGCTGCATGTGGTTTAAGTAAGATGATATGTTCTAAAAAATGCTGTGAAATGGTATATCGTTGCTGTTTGATTTGATCTGCTGTGTGTTGTTCAATCTTATAAGTATCTTTTAGATAGTTACAGTACATTAAGTAAGGGTCTGGTGAGTTTTTAAATAATTGCAGCTGAATGTCACGTTCACGTTGAATTAAACCCAGTTGGATGGTTTGTCCAGTTAACTGTTGAATCAAATCTGCGTCGACCTGATTCCACACGCCAACAGAGTCGATAAGTGTGCCATCTAAATCAAAACAAACCAGTTTTTTTCCTTGAAGCATGTTGATATCCAAATTCGTGCTGGGTCTATTATGCGGACTGATTGGAGTGTTGAAAAGCCAAATGCAACTGAGCAGGCTAAACTGGCGTTTCATCTGCAATAAAAGTAATATTTCGTTATTGGCTTTTTGTATAATTCAGCAGATGATGCACAGCATAACTTGCAATATTTAATTAGGGACTAAATTTTTCGTGTTTGAATTGGACTGTAAACTTCTTAGCATTTTTTTTCATGTTTATAAGTACAAAAATGTATCGCAAGCTGCTGAACACTTGCAAATGAGCCAGCCTACAGTCAGTAATATTTTAAATAAAATACGACAGCATTATAACGACCCCTTATTTTTACGTATCGGCAATGAAATGGTGCCTACGGAGTTATCGCGTCAATTATTTCCTTTAGTCAGCGAAGCCTTGAGTAAAGTCGAAGCCATTAATAATTTTACGATTAATTTTGATCAAGCCATTTCAGATCAACAATTTACTCTAGCCATGACCGATGTTTCTCATTTGGTTTTATTGCCTAAAATCAGCCAATATCTAAAAAAACACGCGCCACAAATACGTCTAAATGTACGACCGATTACCACTGAAACCAGTTATCAAATGGCGAATGGTGAAATTGATTTAGCATTGGGTTTTTTACCGCATTTGGAAAGCGGCTTTTATCAGCAAAAACTGTTTGAGCAATATTATGTGGTGATTGCAGCTAAGGATCATCCACGATTAAAGGGTGACACCATTACAACTGAGCAATATTTATCAGAGTCGCACATTGATATTGATGCAGGGATGGGGCACTACCATATTGAAAATGAGCTGCTTAACCTTGATTTAAAACGTGATATTTTGATGCGTTTACCTAGTTATTTAGGTGTAGGCTTAGTCGTGCAAGACACTGATGCGATTGCTACTGTGCCGTATTACTTGAGTGAAGTATTGCTTTCGCGCGGCAACTTAAAAATATTTGACGCACCGATTGCATTTCCAACCTATGGCGTGAAGCAATATTGGCATATGTCTTGCCATCATAAAACCAGCCATCAATGGCTACGTCATATGTTCCATGAGATATTGGTAAAATAATTTTTATGCATTACATAAAGCCCAAAAATGATTTTGGGCTTTTTTTTTGCAATTTTTGCAGCAATTTTGTGCATGGGCTGCACCCGATTTGGTCATGCTATAGCTCAATACTATAAAAAAGTCTAATAAATAGCAGTATTACGTTTATATAAATTGGTAATACTAAATTGGCACAGCCTTTGCATTTCTACATACATCATAAAGTGATCTAGGGTTCCGATACATCTTCATGTATGACCGCGACCGAGAGTTCACGGCTTCGTTTTAATTCAAAGCAAAGCTGCACGGAGGGATAAAAGCCCGGGAGGTAAACAGTTAAGAATTAGGCAGAGGCTGCAATGAGCACAATACATTATCATGACGATAAAGCACTATGGACTGAACTTTTACCGGGTGGACACCACTGGTCAGCGCGTATTCAGCGTGGGGCAGTATTACAGCTTAAATCGCTAGGGCAAAATGCCAATGTGGCACTGTACTGTGTAAATAGTGAAGATAAGCTTGAACGCTACAACATGCCAGATAGTCTTAAAGGGCAGCACACGGCATATTTAAGTACGGGTCATATTTTGGCATCGGATTTAGGCCGTGCCATGATCTCGATTGTGAAAGATGATCATGCTTGGAATGATGCTTTTTGTGCACCAAGTACCGCACAACAAATCGAACAACAATTTGGTTCAAAAACTTTCCAAGATGCCCGTAACGATATGTACCGCAGCGGAAAGGATAGCTTGCTGCTTGAAATGACCAAGTTTGGTTTATCTGCAACTGACCTGAGCAGTACCTTAAATTTATTCTCTAAAGTTCAACCTGATGACAACGGCAACTTAAGTTATGTTGCTTCGGACAATACAAATCAAGTCATTGAACTGCGCTTTGAAATGGATTGTTTGGTCTTTTTATCCAGTGCGCCACATGGATTATCTCAAGCAGAAGAATATAACCCTGCTGATGTACAACTAAGTTTATTTAAGGCGTTGCCTTTGGCAGACACCGATGTTTGCCGTGATTCTTGCCCGCAAAATCAGCGTGCTTTTCAAAATAATAAACGCTATAACGCTTTAACGGCTTGAGGGGAATGATCATGACTGCATTAGTAAACCCAACACAAAAATTTGAAAAATCAGTCTTAAGCGAAGTATGTCCTGCCGGTGAAGCTTGGATGTGCGAAGTCAAAAAAGGGCAGTATTTCCGTATTGTTGACCTCGAAGGCAATCAAGCGGTGGATACGCTATTTATCTCAAGCCAAAACCCTGAAGAGCGTTATAGCGCTACGGATACCTTAGCCATAAATCAGCAGATTTATTTAGGAAAAGGTACAGAACTTTATACTAATTTCGGCAACAAAATTGCCACCATACATGACGACAACTGTGGCCGTCATGACACTTTGGGCGGTGCATGTTCATGTGAAAGCAACACTGTTCGTTATGCACATGACAAATTCCCAATGCACAGCTGCCGCAACAATTTCATGATTGCCTTATCACAACATCCGATTGCCAAAAAACATGGCTTAAATGTGCGCCATATCGGTCCAAATATTAACTTCTTTATGAATGTACCGGTGACCGCTGAGGGACATTTGAAATTTGATGATGGTATTTCTGCACCGGGTAAATATGTTGAAATTAAAGCTGAAATGGATCTCATTGTCCTCATTTCCAATTGTCCGCAACTGAATAACCCATGTAATGCCTATAACCCAACAAAAATTCAATTGATCATCCGTGACGGTGAGGAGTAATACCATGTTTAATAAAGTCCTCATTGCCAACCGTGGTGCAATCGCGTGTCGTGTGATCCGTACACTCAAAAAATTAGGCATTCAATCTGTTGCAGTCTACTCAGAAGCAGACCGTGACTCACTACATGTGACATTAGCGGATGAAGCGGTATTTATTGGTGATAGTCCTGCCAGCCAAAGTTATTTAAATGTCGATAAAATGTTAGAAGTCGCGAAACAAACAGGTGCTGAAGCGATTCATCCCGGTTATGGTTTCTTGTCTGAAAATGCTGAATTTTGTGATCTCTGTGAAGCTCAAGGCATAGTATTTTTAGGGCCAAATTCGGCGCAAATGAAATCCTTTGGCTTAAAACATACAGCGCGTGAACTTGCGATTCAAGCCAATGTGCCACTCCTTCCGGGCAGTCAACTTTTGGCAGATGAAGCCGAAGCACTGCTTGAGGCCAATCGTATTGGTTATCCTGTGATGCTGAAAAGTACCGCGGGCGGTGGCGGTATCGGCATGCGTTTGGTGTGGAATGAAGAAGAGCTGAAAGATGCTTATTCTACGGTTTCATATCTTGCCCAAGCCAACTTTAAAGATGCAGGCTTGTACCTTGAGAAATTTGTACAAAATGCCCGTCATATCGAAGTGCAGATTTTTGGTGATGGCAATGGCTTAGTCTTGGCACTTGGCGAGCGCGATTGTTCGGTACAGCGCCGTAATCAAAAAGTTGTGGAAGAAACCCCAGCACCACATATCAATGATGATCAACGTGCTTATATTCAATCGATTGCGATTGGGTTGATGCAGTCGGTGAATTACCGTTCGGCAGGCACAGTAGAATTTGTGATGGATACCGACACACAAGAATTCTACTTTTTAGAAGTAAATACCCGCCTGCAAGTTGAACATGGTGTGACGGAGCAAGTCTTTGGTGTAGATCTTGTGGAATGGATGGTGACTCTCGGTAGTGGGGATTGGATTGCACCAACAGCAGAACTTGTATCTAAAGGTCATTCAATTCAAGTGCGTCTGTATGCCGAAGACCCAATCAAAAACTTCCAACCGAGTGCAGGGCTTTTAACGCATGTTGATTTTGATGCCAATGCGCGTAATGAAACTTGGGTTGAAACGGGTTCAAATGTATCGTCATTCTATGACCCGATGATTGCGAAAATCATTGTGACAGCGGATGATCGAGACTTGGCAATTGCTGCAATGACCGAAACACTCGGCAAAACATCGGTTGCAGGTATCGAAACCAATCTTGAATATCTACAAAATATTATCGACTGCGATGTATTTAAAGCCGGTACGCAAACCACACGTTTCTTAAATACATTCGAGTGGAAAACTCAAAAAATTGAAGTGTTGCAATCAGGCATTCAAACTTCTGTGCAAGATGTGACAGGTCGTTTGGGGTACTGGGATGTCGGTGTGCCACCATCAGGTGCCATTGATCCACTATCACTGAATGTCGCAAACCAGTTACTTGGTAATGCCTATAACACTGCAGGCTTAGAATGTACGCTACAAGGTCCGACTTTAAAATTCCATTGTGACAGCCAAATCGTGCTTGCCGGGGGCGATATGCCATCAACACTAGATGGCGCTCAAGTTCCGATGTGGCAGAACGTGAATGTGCGTAAAGGTCAGGTGCTCAAATGTGGCAAAATTGCGACAGGTTGCCGTACCTATATTGGTATTAAAGGCGGTTTAAATGTACCTGAATATCTCGGCTCACAAGCAACCTTCACCTTGGGTCAGTTTGGTGGTCATGCAGGGCGTAACTTACTGATTGGTGATATGTTACCAATCACGGGTTTTAGCTCTGATGAAGTGAAAACGCTTGCCCCTGAACAAGTGCCGTCATTCAGCCATGAATGGGAAATTGCGGTGATGTACGGCCCGCATGGTGCACCAGACTTCTTTACTAAAAAAGACATTGATACCTTCTTTGCCAATACTTTTGAGATTCACTTTAACTCAAGCCGTACAGGTATTCGTTTGATTGGTCCAAAACCTGAATGGGCACGTGAGGATGGCGGTGAAGCCGGTTTGCATCCATCAAATATTCATGACAATGCATACGCGATTGGTGCGATTGATTTCACGGGCGATATGCCGATTATTCTCGGTCCAGATGGTCCAAGTTTAGGAGGCTTTGTTTGTCCTGCCGTGGTGATTAATTCTGAGCTTTGGAAGCTTGGTCAATTGAAAGCAGGAGACAAAGTTACATTTATACCTGTGAGTTATCATCAAGCGAAACTTTTAAATGAAAAATATCATGCACAATTAGAAGCAAATGATACGCAGGTTGTGGCATTTGATGAGTCATTTTATCCTGAACTTTCCACCTTAAAAAATGCGGTGCTTGATACTTTAAAAGGTCAGAATGGCTTGCCAGATGTGGTATATCGTCCTGCGGGCAACAACTACATGTTGGTGGAATATGGTGAGTTGGTTTTAGATTTAAACTTACGCTTCCGTATTCATGCACTCATGCAATGGGTTCAAAAGCAAAACATTACCGGGATTATTGACCTGACACCGGGCATCCGTTCACTGCAAATTCATTTTGATTCGATCAAGCTTGATCAATTGGATTTATTGCGTTTACTACAAGTCGCGGAAGCTGAACTGCCTGATGTGACCCAAATGCAAGTACCGTCACGGACTGTGTATTTACCACTCGCTTGGGAGGATTCACAAACCCAGCTAGCGACAGAGCGTTATATGCAAACGGTACGTCCAGATGCACCATGGTGTCCTGACAATATTGAGTTTATCCGTCGTATTAATGGTTTAAAAGACAAACAAGCGGTCAAAGATGTGGTATATGACGCGAGTTATTTGGTCATGGGTTTGGGCGATGTGTATTTAGGTGCACCTGTGGCAACACCGCTTGATCCTCGCCAGCGTTTAGTGACGACGAAATACAACCCTGCACGGACATGGACGCCTGAAAATGCTGTCGGTATTGGCGGTGCGTATATGTGTGTTTATGGTATGGAAGGTCCGGGAGGCTATCAGTTTGTGGGTCGTACTACGCAAATGTGGTCTCGTTACCGTAAAAACCCTGACTTTGAGCAAGGTATGCCGTGGTTATTACGCTTCTTTGACCAAATTAAGTTTTATGAAGTCTCTGAGTCCGAGCTTATGCAAATGCGTGAGGACTTTAAAGCAGGACGTTTAAAATTACGTGTGGAAGAAGGTGTTTTAAACCTAAAAGAATACAATGACTTCTTGACTGAAAATGCAGAATCAATCTCAGCATTTAAATCCATCCAACAAGCCAACTTTGATGAAGAACGTCGTCGTTGGCATGAAGCCGGGCTTGCAGAATATGTTTCTGAAAGCTTAGATGCTGTGACCGATGATAGTGATGTTCAAATTCCTGAAGGTGGTTGTGCGGTGGAATCACACATGCCGGGAAGTATTTGGAAAATTGAATGCAAGTCAGGTGATATTGTTGAAGAGGGTGCAACGCTAGCGGTAATTGAAGCGATGAAAATTGAGATTCCAATTATTGCACCTGAACGTATGAAGGTTTCTGAAATTACCATTGAAAAAGGGCAGACTGTGAAAACGGGGCAGGTGTTGTTTACGTTGTCGCCAGTGGCATAAAAAATCCTCCTTAGCCCTCCTTTTAAAGACATAGGTATCTACACAAATCCCAAGTTTTGGGTTAAATTGAAGAGCATGCTCTTCAATTTAATATCTCCCATCTTGATACACGTCTCGTCAGACGATACAACGCCCTCGTAAAGCTTAATATGAATC
>NZ_VOYQ01000038.1:0-35061 GCF_013420195.1 Acinetobacter sp. YH01024 | reverse complement strand
ATTCATATTAAGCTTTACGAGGGCGTTGTATCGTCTGACGAGACGTGTATCAAGATGGGAGATATTAAATTGAAGAGCATGCTCTTCAATTTAACCCAAAACTTGGGATTTGTGTAGATACCTATGCCCTTTAGGAGAGGGTTAGGGAGAGGTTTTTGAGCTAAGCTGATGTATTCAAAAAAGAATCCCTTCTAACCTCCCTTTATTAAAGGAATGAATAAAAAAAAGCGCCATCAGGCGCTTTTTTTTAATTTCAAAATTTAGCGTTTTACGACAATCGAGTCGATACTGCTATGACGTAAAGTTTGCTGTGCAATCACAGCAGCTTCTTGTGAATCATAGGGGCCAGACACAACGCGATACCAAACTTTGCCGTTTTCATTACTTTGAATCACATCGGCAGATAAACCGTTCAAAATAATTTCAGCACGTCGTGCATCGGCTTGATCAGGATCATCATAACTGCGCACTTGCAGAATATAACTTGCAGCAACAGGCGCAGTTTCTGTGGTTTCTAGTCCAAGCTCTGTGGTTTCAACTGGCTTTTGTTCTGGTGCATCAACAATCACCACCGTTTCTTTATTTTCGGTTTCTGGAACAGCTTGTTCAGGAATTGGCGTCACTTGTTGCTGAGGCAATAGGTCGTAGAAACGATAGTCTTTATTGGTTTCTTCTTGGTAGTGTTCAGAGGTAATTTGACCTTTTGGCTTCACAGGCTCCCAAGGTTTCCAAAGCATGAGCGCAACTAAGAAACTCAACACGATTAAAATGATGACAAGTGTACCTAGCCATGCTGGAATCAATGGATTTTTAGGCTTATTTGGCCGATCAGATACACCGCGCTGCGTTTTTCCAAACACGTGGAAACCTCATTTAATTTTAATTGTCACGAACCACTTTGGGGCAGCCCAAAGTAGCAAGTCTTGATTGTTATATATTACATGAGTGTCATCAGGAATTTGTTTAATTTTCACAATTTCAGCACAGCCAAGATGACACGGACATATTGCTGAATATAAACGAAATACAGGCTCATTTCGAGCCTGTATTGAAAAGGATTCTTTTTAGCACAATGCAATTGATGACGCTTAAACCCATGCGCTGTGTTTGTGCATGGGCGATGCCGATGAATTTCTATTGTGCTCGCAACATAAAGGGTTGCTTACATGCTTTCAGGCGCACTCACACCCAATAATTCAAGACCATTGCGTAAAACTTGCTGTACGTTTACAGACAGTAATAAGCGCGCTTGAGTCAGTTCTGCATTATCACCCAAGACTTTATTTTCGTTGTACCAACCATGGAACAACGCCGCTAATTCTTTCAAGTAGTTACCCACTTGGTGTGGTTCATAGCTGTTTGCTGCACGAACCACAATTTCAGGGTAAGCCGCAAGTTTAGCAAGAACTTCAGTTTCAGCTTCTAACTCAAGTTTAGCTGCAAATTGACGTGCAGCTTCAGCAGAGAATTGAACGTCTGTCGCAGCCGCTTTTTCGAGCATACGGCAGATACGTGCGTGTGCGTATTGGATGTAGTACACCGCATTGTCTTTACTTTGAGACACAGCAAGGTCTAAGTCGAAGTCAATGTGTTGTTCTGATTTACGCATGACATAGTAGAAACGAGCAGCATCGTTGCCTACTTCTTTACGTAAGTCGCGTAAAGTCACGAATTGACCTGAACGAGATGACATTTGAACCATCTCGCCGCCACGCCATAGGCTCACAAATTGAACCAAAAGCACCGTCAATTTTTTAGAATCATAGCCAAGCGCATCAATCGCTGCTTTCACACGTGCAATATAACCGTGGTGGTCTGAACCCCAAATATCAATGATATCGGTATAGCCGCGTTGTAGTTTATTTAAGTGATAAGCAATGTCGGATGCGAAGTATGTAGTTTGACCATTACGACGTTTCACAACACGGTCTTTTTCATCACCAAAATCAGTTGATTTGAACCAGATGTTGCCATCTTTTTCGTATAAGAAACCACGTTGATCGAGCATTTGTAATGCTTCATCAATTTTTTCAGTCAAGGTTGCTTCGCTGAACCATTGATTGAAAGTCACGCCAAATTCACCGAGGTCATCTTTAATGTCATCAAGAATGGCTTTCAGCGCAGCTTGATGGAACACACGGTAACCCGCAGCCAAATGGTTTTGTGAATTATGAATTAGGCCATCAATGTGTTTTTCTTTATCGCCTGAAACAACGACTTTATTGCCTTCGCTATCGAGTTCAGCGGCATATTGCACATCTTCTGGAACATCTTTGTAGATGTCGGCAACAGGGCGTACATAAGCATCGCCATCTTTGTCGATAATGCTTTGTGCGATTTCTTTAACGTAGTCGCCTTGGTATGCATTTTTAGGGAAGACCAGTTGTTGACCGGTCAATTCTAAATAACGCAAGTAAGTCGATGTCGCCAAGATATCCATTTGACGGCCAGCATCGTTGACATAGTATTCACGGTCAACTTTAGCACCTGTTGCTTCAAGAAGATTGGCAACGGTCATACCGTAAGCTGCGCCACGACCATGACCCACGTGTAGGCTAGACGTTGGGTTGGCTGAAACGAATTCCACTTGAACACGTTTTTCAGCATTGGCCTGAGTGCGACCGAACTGATCTTTCTGAGCTTGAATTTGGTCTAAGACAGCAAAACGTTGGTCAGCATTTAAAAAGAAGTTAATAAAGCCAGGACCTGCAATTTCTGCTTTGCTGATATCTGCGACTTCTGGAAGATTTGCCAGAATTTTTTCGGCTAAATCACGCGGCTTCATACCTGCAGCTTTAGAGGCAATCATGGCAATGTTTGACGCAAAGTCACCGTGGCTTCGGTCTTTGGTTCGGGTCAAATTGCTAGTATTGTTCCAGTCAGTTGGGAGTACACCTTCAGCTTGAAGGGATTGCACTGCATGATCGAGCGCTGCTTGTATTGCCGTATTCATAATCAGTCGAAAAATAAATGTCGCAGAAAAACGGTAAATATAGCAAATTTCAGGCTCTTTAGGTGAACCCATTTGTTGCGAATAAAAAATATTCGATAAAAGTGAAGCATTGCTTATATCGAAGTAAAACGATATAAGTGGTTTAGCGATTCAGGATCACTGCTTGAGTATATGGACATGTCACAACCCACCCCTAAAATTTTTGGCAATGTGCCGAAGTTAGCTGCACGCTGGGCGCTGATTATCGTGCCGTTTATTTTATCCTGTCTCATGAGCGGTATTATTTCGTTTATTAATATGCTCAGAAATTTAGGTTGGTTTGAGGGTTTTCTGACTCTATGGCTGCATAATTGGATGATTTCTTGGGCAATTGCTTTTCCCATTGTGCTGATTTTATTGCCGTTTGTTCGAAAATTTACAGGCCTGTTGGTTGATATGTCAGGGCCACAGCCACCTGCAAAATAAGCCTGCATGTAAGTCACAGTTGAGTAAAACGGTGACTTACTGCATTTTGCCTTGAATATTTATAAGCTATCGCGACAACTCACCGCTTTAGAGAGTAACTCGGCTTTGTTGTTTTGGAAGGTATAGAGTTTTGAGGAATTAAACACTTTAATGACTTTGGCCTGAGCGACAGCGGTTTTAAAGCTTTGGAACTTTTGCTGATGGGCTGTCTCAAACGGATTTCCAAAGTTTTTATTGTCGAGCAAAATTTGAATTTGCCCCACATTCGTGTCATGTGCTTTTAGGATCTCTTGGCCATCTGCATTGCTTAAACTGAAAGTAGGGCGCTGAGTGCTGATTTTGCAATTCAATTTGAGGCTCAAGGTGAAATTATCTGCCGATTTATTTTTGAGGGTAGACGTACCTTGTTGATCATTTTCAATATAGACCCACTGATTTTTCGGCATATTGGTCAGTAGGGTTTCTAACTGTTGTTGGGTACTTTTGCTGATATCGACCGTGCCTTTTTTATCGATTTCAGGGGCTTTTTCTTTACCGAGCATGCCCATCACTTTGTCACTGACTGTGCTACTGGTTTTGGAAAGGGTCTGGCAAGCGCTTAAGCTACTGATGATTAGAATGAAAGGTAGTGTATAGATGGCAGGTAAATGCATAGATTTTATTGTTCTATTAAATTTTCAGATCGGCAAAGTTTAACGGTTCTACGCATAAAGCTCAAACCTGCGGCCAATCTCCTGTGAGAAGGACTGTAGCGGGCGGCTAAAGCAGCCATTCTACACAGGCACGAATAATTCCCAGTGCAAGGCCAATAAAACCGCCGACCACGACACCATTGACTCGGATCATATGCAGGTCGCCACCGACTTCGTTTTCGATCTTATCGATCATTTCACGTGAGTCCCATTCGTGTATACGTTCACTGATAAACCGAATGACTTTTTCACTGTATTGGTCGGAGAGATTGATGGCAATATCACTCATTTTCTCATTCAGCAATTGGCGTACAGCGACATTAGAGACAATATTTTCGCCCACTTGTTGAATGGCGACGCGTAGGTTTTGTGCAATGCCTGAGTTGGGCTTTTCTAAATCAGAACGAATCGCGTCGCATAAAATCACCACTGCACCACTGATAAAATTCAACATTTGTGGACTATCGAGCATGGCATCTTTGGTGCTGTTTAGGCGTTGGCTGGCAACACTCTGATTGTCCGCCAGTTGCTGCATGAGCTGCTGTGCCATGTCTTCGATTTTACGGCGCCACGGATGTTCATGGTCGGCAAGCATGGACTCGACACGACTGACCAGTGAATCAATGGTTCGCTGCTGTACATCAATACCAATCCAGCTCGCACCTTTGGCGAGCTTCCAAACCCCGAGTTCTTTAAACAATTGACGAGATAAATCACGAGTTTGTTCGGGGTGCTGTAACATCCAATCATGGGCTAAATCTAGTCCACGTTGCAGGACGTCTTGATGGAAATCATTTTCTAAAACTGCCCGCAGCATTTCACTGGCAAGATGGTTGACTTGCGTATTGCGCACCCATTGCACGCTATTATTTTGGATAAAGCGTCCAATTTGTTCCTGACCGACAAATTCGAAAATTTTCGGGACCGTTTGCTGAATGACTTGGGTCACTTGCGCATTATTGTGCGGATTGGCCAACCATTTCCCGACGGCAAGTGAGAGATCCGTCTCCGCTAAGCTTTTTTCAACCACTTGAGGTGAAAGAAAATTTTCCTGAACAAAGCGGCCCATCGACTCGGCAATGCGTGCTTTATTGCGTGGAATAATTTCAGTGTGGTCACGTAAAAATTTGGGAATCGGAATACGACCAAAGGGATTGCGAAATAAAACGGTTATCGCATACCAGTCTGCCAAACCACCAACCACGCCAGCTTCTGCTGAAAGCATCAAAATATGAATGAGCCAAACATATTCGGGCAGCAATTTAGCTGCGATCATCAATGCAATCCACGCCAGCACCGCCACCACCAAAGCAATGGTGGCGAAGCGTTTACTGCGTTGCAGACTAGGTGAAACAGCAGGCTGTTCAGTTGGGTTCATCAATGATCGGGTCTCTATGGGTTGACTTATTTGGTGGTAGGCTCAGCGGCTACAGGCAAAGGATTTCCTTGGCTGTCTAAACCATATTTAGCCCCGAGTGATTGCAAAATCAAGCGAGCATCAAAGGCATCCTGAGGGGCTTTGGCACGATCTTTATAGCAAGTAATACTGTAGGAAACTTGAGTTGGATCGAGTGTGACCACCTGTGGAACGTCATAAAACGGGCCTGGCCAAAAACCAGGATGGCGACGGTAATAGCCATATGGATAAGGCATTGGGTCTGGGTAAATCACCGCTTGGCGCGGCGGTTTTTGACTCCGATTACTCGGATCATCCATGACTTTAAAATATTGAAAGCCATTGTGTAGGGTGGTTTGAGCGGCTTTAACCAAGGTGATTTCTTCGGCAGTACCATAGCTCATATTGGGTCTAGCTTGAAAGCTAATACGATAGCTTTGCGCATTTAATGGTGTCGCAGAATATTGACCGAGTTGTTCAAAGGTCAAAGGTTTTGATGGGGTTGTGGCACAGCCAGTCAAACCGAGTGCTGCGGTCATGGCTGCTGCGATAATGAGTTTGTTCATGCGCATACTCCTGTTCAGTCGGTTCTTGGCAAGGGGAGATACTGGCCAAAAGCCGTCAATTAAAAGCTAGAATTGGGCTGGGTTAAAAATTCCAATTCCTCTGCTGTGGATGTTCTGCCCAATACCAAATTGCGATGAGGGTAACGTCCAAATCGATCGATAATCACTTTATGCTTTTTTTCAAATTCTAAGTTTATCGGATTGCCTAGTTGCTCAAATAATTTTAACGCGCTTTGATGGATTTTTGTCGATTCGCTATGCATAAAGGGCATATATAAAAATGAGCGCTGTTCAGGACTTAATTGTAGGTCTAAACCCTGTGCGATGGCTTCTTGGGCAAGTGCCAAAGCCAGCGCATCTTGGGCAAAAGCCAAGCCAGAATCACGGAATAAATTTCGAGAAAATTGATCTAAAACAATAATTTCAGCCAAGCGACCTTCGGCATTAGTACGCCATTGCCATAGTTCTGCTTGACTGGCTGCTTGATGGATGTCTTTAAACTTTTTTCGATTAAAACATCAAAATTATTGCTTTTAGCGAACCAATTGGGCTGATTTTCTGGGTTAAACCAAAATTCGAGAATATCTTGATAATTCATAAGTTTTAAGCATTATTAGCATATATTTGTTTATAAAATCACAAATTTCAAATGTCATATAGAGTAAGTTTGTGATAAAAAATTGCCAAAATAAAATCACGGTTTGTCTCAAAACTATACAGTGGGTCATATGCCCACTTCAAATCGCGTTATACTGATATAAACTGATGATTTTATTTTAGTAGTTTCTTCCATTTAAGCGAGATAGCAATGAGTCAACCCGAATCGACCTCTCAAGACATTTTACCGACTTGGGTAGATTCTTCGCTGATTAAAGGAATGTTGCGCGGTATTGAGCGTGAAAGCTTACGTATGCAAAGCAACGGTTTCTTGTCTCAGGCCGACCATCCCCAAGCTTTGGGTGCGGCTTTGACTCATCCGCATATCACGACAGACTATTCTGAAGCTTTAATGGAATTTATCACGCCGCCAAAAGAAACCATTACAGAGGCGTTGAACTATCTGCAAGATATACATGCTGTTGCGCATACGCATTTGGAACATGGCGAAAAACTTTGGCCGTTGTCGATGCCGTGCATGTTGGATAAAGACGAAGACAGTATTCGTTTAGCGCAATATGGCAGCTCGAATATAGGACGTTTTAAAACCTTGTATCGTCGTGGTTTAGGGGTGCGCTATGGTCGCCGGATGCAGACCATTTCAGGGGTGCATTATAATTTATCCTTCCCAGATCATTTCTTTGAAGCACTGCAACAACACGAAACTGACGATGCCCTCAAGGCATTGAGCTTACAGGATTATCGCAGTCATCGTTATTTTGGCCTGATCCGTAATTTTATTCGTTTAACGCCATTGGTAATGTTTTTGGTTGGAGCGAGCCCGTCGGTGTGTAAATGTTTTATGACTGGACGTGAACATCAGCTGTTACCGCTCTTAAAAGGCACGCTATTTTTACCCTATGCAACGGCGCTGCGTATGGGAAATTTTGGCTATCAAAATTCAGCACAAAAACAGTTAGGGATTCACTACAACGATATTCAGGCATATTTGGAAGGTTTGCAAAAAGCGGTGCATACCCCGTATGCCGCATTTAGTCATTTAGGTTTAAATGATGAACAGGGTGAACCGATTCAAATTAATGACCATGTGTTGCAAATTGAAAATGAATACTACAGTTTGGTTCGTCCGAAACAAGTGCCGCAGGATGGTGAAACACCGTCTGAAGCCCTGCAAAATCGTGGCGTAGGTTATGTTGAATTACGCGCGGTAGATGTCAATCCTTATAGCCCGATTGGGATCAATGAAGACACGGCAGGCTTGCTCGAAGTGGTGGCTTTGTACTGTTTATTGCAAGACAGTCCAGCGTTGTTAGATGCCGAACAAAATGAAATTGAGAAAAATCAGGCGGAAGTAGTGAACCGTGGTCGTGCGCCAAATGCAGTGATTTTACAGCAAGGGCAAGCGATTCCAATTGAAACATGGTGTCGTACACATGTTGTTGCGATGCAACCGTTGGCTGAATTGCTGGATGATTCTTACAATACAGATATTTACACTCAGGCAATGGCTGTGATGCAATCACGCATCGATGAAGTCGATGAAACATTGTCGGCACGTATGATTAGCGATACTTTAGAACAAGGTGGAACTTGGGGCTTTGGTAGCTTTATGGCCTTACAACATGCTGAAGTGTATGAGCAGCATGTCTTGAGCCCTGAAACTGCAGCATACTTTGCACAAGCTGCTGAGCAGTCTTTAGAAAAACAGGCTGAACTTGAGCAAGACTGTACCTTGAGTTTTGAAGAATATTTGAAAAACTTCAGATAAAAAATTTTAAGAGGATTTACCATGAAATGGAGTTTCCGCTTCGTGAGTGGTTTGTTGTTTTTAACCAGCGTGATCGGTATGTCTTTTGCGCTGTTTTTAGAACATGTACAAGGCTTAGAACCTTGTCCGTTATGCGTATTCCAACGTATTGGTTTGATTGGACTCGGCATCATTTCATTGATTGCATTGATTCACAATCCAGCATCGAATTGGGGTAAACGCATTTACGCATTGTTGGGGACACTATCAATTCTATGGTCTGCTGGGGTGGCTGCGCGTCATATTTGGCTGCAAAACTTACCGCCAGACAAAGTACCGAGCTGTGGCCCGGGACTAGATTATTGGGTAGAAACGCTGCCTTTAAAATCGGTCTTTGAGCAAGTACTGACCGGCTCTGGTGAATGTGCCAAAGTGGATTGGACCTTCTTGGGACAATCCTTACCGGTTTGGTCATTGGTGTTTTTTGCAGTCTTAACTTTGCTTAGTCTTTGGCAGTTATTGCGTAAATACCCAAGCAAACCAGTGCCACGTTTACGTGATAAATTTTAATTCAGTGATACTAAAAAAGCCCTCAGTTGAGGGCTTTTTTTATACGAGTCTGCATGGGAGGGAAAATTGCGTTAGGTTAGGGCAATGCCTTCCATACTTTCCAAGTCCATCATAAATTCATAGATATGATCACAAGCTTTATCGTCATTGTTTGGATAGAACCAATGCACGATTTGCTCGGCCACTTGCGGGTGATGCTGAATTTCAAAATGGTTTAGTCCATAAAAAATCGCTTTATGTGAATCTGGCACTTTCAGTTGATATCGTGCATTTGGATGTTCCCCCAATGCACTTTTCACACTGACCAAGTAATCTCCAATCACATGTCGCGTTTTATTGCGACGATGTTCATATTCGATGGTCCCTGCCACGAGGTATGTATTGATATGTGATGGAATCGGGGCTGGTTTACGGTTGTCGTCCATGAGTCCAATACGGACATCATTATGTTCCCAATCATCATCACGCACGCTGCCATAGCGCAAATCTAAAATGCCGTTACTACGGATATTCACCACGTGGCCCACGATTTTGACCAAGGGGAAACGCCCCAATTGATCTTGCAGATGAAATCCGACACGTTCAAGTACCGCACCATGATGTGGTGAGCCCAAGCAGACTAGATTTTCAACCTGATGAATCCATTGATACATATTTTGTTTGCCATAAAAAATGGCACTACGGGACACTAAGCCCCCCATACTATGACCAATTAAGTCGATACTGGTAATACCGGGGTTGCGACGGACCAAATCTTCTAATGTATTGGCTAGGCTGCGGCCATTGGTCGAAATACGACGACCCGTGTTGTAATTTAAATACAGCATGGTGTTGTGGTCACGTTGTGACAGTAATTTTTCACCAATGCCGCCATATTTGGCTGTCGACCATGACAGATGATTCATGCAGAGCCCATGAATCAACAGGGTAATACGACCGGTTAATTCGCCTTTTTGTACCGCACCATAATGGTCGTAAACCACCATGGGTAAGGCCATCGGGTTGTGATATTTCAGTAAATAGTCGCCCAAGACCCCATTCAGCGCGCCCACTAAAAAATGTAAAGACGGCGTGAGCGGTTTGTCGTGTAAGCGTGGGAATTTTTCAATAATGCTACGCAGCGTTGGTGCGAGTAAATAATTGCCATAATTGAAAAAGGTGTTGTAAGAAAATTCGTAAATCCGTGCAATGGTCGGCTGCTTATGAAAGGCTTTCGAGCCTTGTTCGCTCATTCCAAAAATACTGATTAAAATTTCACGTTGAATGTTTTTGATCAAGTCATGCACGACATCACTAAAACGCATTGTCACGAGCTGTGCCAAACCTTCCAGAACATCAGCTTGACTGGGTGGTGTGCGGTCCCATTTACAATAGGTTTCATGCAATGGTGTTAAGCTAGGCATAATGTTCCTATCCTTACATTCAATGCTATTCCTCGATTGTATTTATTACTGGAATAGCCTGAAGTTTCATTGTTTATTTTATAAAATTCTCACGAACAGCTTTTACAATACCGATAACAGACCTGTCGGTGAATGCCTTTTGTCTGACAATTTTACTAAAAATTCAAATTTAGAAAATGTGACGCAGTTAGCACTTATATGCCACTTTTAAAGCAATTTAAAGATCAATTTGGAATCAAAATGATGAATATTGTGTATTTGCATGGTTTTCAAAGTAACTCAAATTCAGTGAAAGGACAGATACTGCGGCGCCATTGCGCAGACTTAAATGGTGTGCACGTGCATTTGCCAGATTTGAATATGCCACCGCTACAGGTAATGCAGCAGATGTCAGAGCTGATTGAAGGTTTGGATAATGTGGTTTTGGTCGGTAGCAGTTTAGGCGGCTTCTATGCCACACAGTTAATGGCGAAGTACCATGTGCCTGCTGTGTTGATTAATCCCGCGGTACGTCCTTGGCATTTATTTCGTGATTTATTTGGCGAGACGGCATTGCCCTATCAGGTGACTAAAACGTGGTGCTTGGATGATGCACAGCTCAATCAAATGCAGGCTTTGGCGGTATCTAAGGTTGAAAATGCAGATCAACTGTTGGTCTTGCTCCAACAAGGTGATGAAACCTTGGATTATCGTGATGCCACTAGTTTTTATAGTGCGGTTCAAGCCGGCACGGCTATGCTGATCACTGAGGTGGGTGGAACGCATGGCATGGATGATTTTGCAGAAAAAATACCGATGCTCTTGCAGTTTTTGTCCGATGCTGTCAAAAATATGCCTAAATAAAATGATCCAATCCAAATGCTGAAAAGCTAGATCCAACATACAAAAAATGGGCAGTTACGACATCATTTGACGTTTAAATTGTTTAAGAAAATGGCGGCTGATCGCAAGAGATATGCATTTTAATAAAAAAGCATATACTGTAGCGCTTGAAGAAATGTTTTAACCAAAAATGCAGGGAATTTTGCAACGTGACGCAATATACGGCTCAATCACTTGAAGTTTTATCTGGCCTAGATCCGGTACGTCGTCGTCCGGGGATGTATACAGACACTACACGACCAAACCATTTGGCGCAGGAAGTGATAGATAACGCCGTCGATGAAGCGCTTGCAGGACATGCCAATAAAATTACCGTGACAGTGTATAAAGATGGCTCATTGTCAGTTGAAGATAATGGTCGTGGGATGCCAGTTGACATCCATCCTGAGTATGGTCAAAGCGGGATTGAAATCATTCTGACCAAACTACATGCCGGCGGTAAATTCAGCACAGACAATTATCAATTTTCAGGTGGTCTGCATGGTGTGGGGATTTCTGTCGTCAACGCATTGTCCAACCGTGTTGAGGTGGAAGTTCAACGTCATGGCAACCTGTATAAAATGGCCTTTGAACACGGTGAGCCAGTTGCGCCACTGGAAGTTTTAGAAGGTAAATGTGCCAAACGTGCGACTGGAACAACCGTGCATTTTTGGCCTGAAGCGAAATATTTTGACTCTCCTAAATTTGCCTTAAAAGCACTTAAACATAATTTAAAAGCCAAAGCAGTATTGGCAGCCGGTCTACAAATCATTTATGTCGATCAAATCAATAACGAAAAAATTGAATGGCAGTTTGAAAATGGTCTGGTTGACTATTTGATGGATGAACTGCAAGACCGTGACATCGTTCCTGCCCCTGCATTTGTGGCGACCGGTGAGGCAGAGCGTGCCAGCGCTGAGTTTGCGATTTGTTGGAATGTGGAAGGTGGTGAGTCCATTCAAGAGTCGTATGTCAACCTCATCCCGACTGCGCAAGGCGGTACCCATGTCAATGGTTTACGTTCGGGTGTGACAGATGCGATTCGTGAATTCTGTGAATTACGGAATTTATTGCCACGGAATATGAAGCTATCTGCCGAAGATGTCTGGGATGGCGTCAACTTTATTCTGTCTTTGAAATTCCAAGAGCCACAATTCTCAGGTCAGACCAAAGAACGACTTTCAAGCCGTGAAGCCTCTGGTGTGGTGTTAAATATTGCCAAAGATGCTTTTGCACTGTGGCTGAATCAAAACTCCGATATTGCTATGCAACTGGCTGAAATGGTGATTGCTAAGGCTGGTCGCCGTTTAAAAGCTGCGAAAAAAGTTGAACGTAAAAAGATCGTTTCAGGTCCAGCTTTGCCGGGTAAACTGGCTGACTGTGTGGGCCATACCCTCGAAGAATCAGAACTGTTTATTGTGGAAGGGGATTCTGCAGGTGGTTCTGCCAAACAAGCACGTGATAAGAACTTCCAAGCGATCATGCCAATCCGTGGTAAGATTTTAAATACTTGGGAAGTGTCATCAGACGAAGTTTTGGCATCGCAAGAAGTACATGATATTGCGATTGCGATTGGTGTAGATCCGGGCAGTGATGACTTGTCAGAACTACGTTATGGCAAGATTTGTATCTTGGCCGATGCCGACTCAGATGGTTTGCACATTGCAACGTTACTCTGTGCATTGTTCGTCAAACATTTCCATACTTTGGTTGAGGAAGGACATCTGTTTGTGGCGATGCCACCGCTGTTCCGTATAGATGACAATAAAGATGTGCACTATGCCTTGGATGAAGATGAACTAGAAAGCATCTTAAAGAAATGTAAAACCAAAAATCCTCAAATCACACGATTTAAAGGATTGGGCGAGATGAACGCGAGTCAGCTGCGTGAAACGACTATGGATCCCGATACACGTCGTTTAGTGCAACTGGACTTGGATGACGTACAGTTTACTTCAGGTTTGCTCGACAAATTATTGGCGAAGAAGCGCTCTTCAGACCGTAAATATTGGTTGGAACAGAAGGGTAATTTGGCCGATTTAGCGGTTTAAAATTGCAACAAGGAAAAAACCACGCAAGTGGTTTTTTTTTGCTTCAAATTTAGGAAAAGCTGCATGATTTGTGTGCCAAAACACCGTGTTTTTTGAAAAACGTCGCAAAATTGTTCAATTATAGGTCAAATGTTGGATACAAGTTTGTATGCATCTTTGCGGTGATTTTACGATTTTTGAATCGACCCATAAAAAATTAAAAGCAAATTTTATGATTGTAACTATTTGAAAAATAACATTTAAAAATAAATAAAAGCACTCAATCAAAATAAAAAATAAGGCTTGGCACAGTTATTGAATTGCTCTGTTGTGATGAAAGACAACAAATGCATTTTAAAAATGTGAATTACAAGCTTAGGTTGGGAGTGTGAATAATGTTTCAACGCAATGTATTTGCTAAAAGTATTTTAGCGGCAACGATGACTGGGGCGATTGCTTTAACGGGCTGTTCAAAACCTGCAGAAGAAAAAACAGAAAGCGCTACATCAGAACCAAAAGCCGCTGCAGCAAGTGGCGATACTATTAAAGTCGGGATCTTACATTCGCTGTCAGGCACGATGGCGATCTCAGAAACTTCTCTAAAAGATACGGCCTTGATGGCGATTAATGAAATTAATGCCAATGGCGGGGTATTGGGCAAAAAACTAGAACCTGTGGTGGTGGATCCGGCATCGGACTGGCCACTATTTGCGGAAAAAACCCGTCAGTTGATTACCCAAGACAAAGTAGCCGTGATTTTTGGTTGCTGGACGTCGGTATCTCGTAAGTCGGTTTTACCCGTGGTTGAAGAATTAAATGGCTTATTGTTCTACCCTGTTCAGTATGAAGGTCAGGAACAGTCTAAAAATATTTTCTACACAGGTGCAGCACCGAATCAGCAAGCGATTCCTGCTGTTGAATATCTGATGAGTGAAGAGGGTGGTAAGGCAGAACGCTTTGTACTATTGGGCACAGACTATGTTTACCCACGTACCACCAACAAAATCTTACGTGCATTTTTGAAGTCGAAAGGCATTGCCGATGCAGACATCATGGAAGAATATACCCCATTTGGTCATAGCAACTATCAAACCATTGTGGGCAATGTGAAGAAGTTTGCGGCAGGGAAAAAGACTGCTGTGATCTCGACCATTAACGGCGATTCAAATGTGCCGTTCTATCGTGAATTGGGCAACCAAGGCATCAAAGCTGCGGATATTCCAGTGATGGCGTTCTCTGTGGGTGAAGAGGAATTACGCGGTATCGATACCAAGCCGCTGGTCGGACACTTGGCGTCGTGGAACTACTTCATGTCGGTGAAAAATCCAGTGAATACTGAATTCACCAATAAAATGAAGCAGTATGCCGTGGAATACAAACTGCCAAATGCCGATAAATTTGTGACCAATGACCCGATGGAGGCTACCTATGTCGGCATCAATATGTGGAAACAAGCGGTAGAAAAAGCAGGAAGCACAGATGTCGATAAAGTGCGTGAAGCTATGGCCGGCCAAGAATTTAAAGCGCCATCGGGCTATACCTTGCAAATGGATGCGTCGAACCATCATTTGCATAAACCAGTCATGATTGGTCAGATCCGTGCCGATGGTCAGTTTGATGTGGTGCACAAAACCGCAAAAACCATTGCTGCAGAGCCATGGAGCCCGTACATCCCGAAATAATTCAATCCAAATGCCTACTGCCATTGTGTAGTGGGCATGTTTTGATGTGATCCCTAGATGGGGTTGTTCTATTACTCAATAGGGATGCTTATAAGATGAAAAAATTACGCAATTTCCCGATCCTTTTTCTATTCCTGAGCCAATTATTCTGTCTGCAAATCGTGCATGCAGAAACTGCAGCGAATGTCGTGCCTACGGTGCAATCTGTGCAGCAAGGTGACGCCATTCAGCAATTTGTTCGCGGTAGTTTTACCGAGCGCCGCAGTTTACTGAATCAATGGCCGGGCGATATTGAATCCTTAGATCAGTTGGCCGCATTGGTCGAAAAAGACCAGTTATATAGTGGTCAAAGCGGTCAAACCTATATTTTAGAAACTGACGAAAAATTATTGAGCTATCCTGATTTGCAAACCGTGACGGATTGGCCTGCCGATTTATCTCAAGTCACCTTGGTGAATACCCTTCGTAAAGCCTTAACGTTTGCGCAAGCGAAAGAAAAGCTGCAATCGGATGATTTAAACCAACGTTTGGATGCAATTGATATTTTAGAAAATAACTTGGCTGAGTTGGATGTTAAAAATATTAATCAATTGTATTTAAATGAAAAAAATAACAAAGTTAAAGCCCGTTTAGCGCAGCTCAAAGCACGCTTGGATTATCAAAACCCTGATGTTTTACAAAAAATACAGGCGGCCAAAGTGCTGCAAGATTCTAACCGTCCCGATGTGTTGGCGATGGTGGAACAGGAATTACAACAAGCCAACCTGCATCCCGAGTTAAAAGCCGCACTGACAGAAGCCAAGAGCAATATTAAAACTCGTATTCAGGCCAGTGAATGGACTGGACATGTCTTTTCAGGTCTCAGCACGGCCAGTATTTTACTACTGGCGGCGTTGGGCTTAGCCATTACGTATGGTCTGCTAGGCGTGATTAACATGGCGCATGGTGAACTGATCATGATCGGGGCCTATACCACTTATGTGGTGCAAAGCCTGTTTAAGAGTTATCTCAGTAGCTATGTCGATTGGTACTTGATTGCCGCGATTCCTGCTGCATTTATTGTAAGTGCTTTGATCGGCATGTTGATTGAACGTACTGTTATTCGTCCCTTGTATGGCCGTCAATTGGAAACACTATTAGCCACCTTTGGTGTGAGCTTAATTTTAATGCAAGTGGTGCGCATGGTTTTTGGTGCGCAGAACGTTGAGGTGTCGAATATTTCATGGCTGTCAGGGGGCATTGCTGTGACACCGAGTCTGATGCTGCCTTATAACCGTATTGCCATTATTGGCTTTACCGTTGCGGTACTCCTATTACTGGTTTACTTGCTGAATAAAACCCGCTTTGGTTTATTTGTTCGTGCCGTGACGCAAAACCGTCAAATGGCACAGGCCGTAGGTATCCGTTCTAGCCGCATTGACATGATGGCTTTTGGTTTAGGTTCGGGGCTTGCAGGTCTGGCAGGCTGTGCCTTAGCACAAGTCGGCAATGTCGGTCCTGACCTAGGACAAAACTATATTATCGATGCGTTCTTGGTGGTTGTGGTTGGCGGTGTTGGCCAAGTATGGGGCGCAGTATTGGCGGCTTTAGGTCTAGGTGTCAGTGGCACAGTGCTGGAAATCGGCATGGGTGCAGTCTTAGCGAAAATTATTCTACTGGTTCTTGTGATTTTGTTTATTCAAAAACGTCCACAAGGTTTGTTTGCCATCAAAGGCCGTTTTGTGGAGTAAGCGCATGAAAATCACTTCGTTATTATCAGATAAACCCTATAGTGGTATGGCGATTGCCGTGTGCTTTGCCATTTTGCTGATTTTGCCTTGGCTACATGTATTGCCAGCCGATTCAGAACTGCATTTATCAGCGTATTGGGTCACGCTCATTGGCAAGATTATGTGTCTCGCCTTGGTGGCATTGGCCTTAGATTTGGTTTGGGGCTATGCCGGCATTTTAAGCTTGGGGCATGGTTTGTACTTTGCCTTGGGCGGCTATGCCTTTGGCATGTATCTCATGCGTGAAGCGGCAGGCGATGGCTTACCCGACTTTATGCGCTTTTTGAGTTGGACTGAGCTACCGTGGTACTGGATGGGTACTGAACATATCGTGTGGGCATTGGCTTTGGTGGTTTTAGTTCCGGGATTGATTGCCTTCATTTTTGGCTTCTTTGCCTTCCGCTCAAAAATTAAAGGCGTGTATTTTTCAATTATTACCCAAGCCATGACCTTTGCTGCGGCGCTACTGTTTTTCCGCAATGAAACAGGCTTTGGCGGTAACAACGGCTTTACCGGTTTTAAAACCATCTTAGGTATGGATATTACCTCTGCACCAATGCGTGCAACCTTGTGTTTCCTCACGGCACTGACTTTGCTTATCTGTTTTGTCGGTTTACGTCACCTGATGAATAAACCCTATGGTCGCGTACTTGGTGCAATTCGTGACAGTGAAAACCGTTTGCAATATTTAGGTTATCGCACCTTATGGTACAAGCTCTCTGCATGGGTCTTGTCCGCTGTGATCGCAGGGATTGCAGGCGCTCTGTATGTCCCTCAAGTCGGTATTATTAACCCGAGTGAAATGAACCCTGTCAATTCGATTGAAATGGCGGTGTGGGTGGCTGCAGGGGGACGCGGTACGCTGATTGGCCCAATTTTGGGTGCAGGTTTAATCAATGGGGTGAAGACCTATTTTACGGTGGCTTATCCAGAGGCATGGTTATTGATTTTAGGTGCGCTGTTTATTGTGGTAACGATATTCCTGCCAAAAGGTTTGATTGGGCTATTAGAGCGGTTTAAAAAGGAGCGCAGCGAATGAATGATCAATGGGTTCAACCGCATGGCGGTCATGCTGTTGAAGGTTATGGACGACCGAAGGAGCAGGGTGCGGACTTCAGTCACGGGATTGCCCTGTATTTGGAAAAAGTCAGCGTTTGGTTTGATTCTTTCCGTGCATTAAATGATTTGTCGTTATATATCAAAGAAGGTGAGCTGCGCTGCATCATTGGTCCCAATGGTGCAGGCAAAACCACGCTGATGGATGTGATTACAGGGAAAACTCGTCCGACAGAAGGTTCGGCTTTTTTTGGGCAAACCTATGATTTGGCAAAAATGAGTACAGAGCAAATTGCAGAAGCTGGGATCGGTCGTAAGTTTCAAAAGCCTACTGTATTTGAAAATTTTACTGTGATGGAAAACCTGTTATTGGCTGCACCTAAAGATAAACGGGTGAAAAAGAGTTTCTTCAGCAAACTCGATCCAGATGCGCAAAATGCCTTGGACGAATCTTTAGCACAAATCCGCTTAGAAGAATTAATCCATAAACCGGCAGGGCTGTTGTCACATGGTCAAAAGCAGTGGTTAGAAATAGGCATGCTACTGATGCAGCGTCCAAAGTTGATTCTGCTAGATGAACCTGTAGCAGGAATGACCGATGCTGAAACAGAGCGTACCGCAGAGCTATGTTTAGAGTTGAAAAAGAACCATACCCTTATCGTGGTTGAACATGACATGAGCTTTATTGACACCATCAGTGAAAAAGTCACCGTGTTGGCGCAAGGTGCGATTTTGGCAGAGGGTACATTGGCCGAAGTCCAAGCCAATGAAGATGTCATTGAAAAATATCTCGGACGTTAAGGAGCAGACCATGTTAGAAGTCAAAGACGTCAATCAGTTTTATGGTGGCAGTCATATTTTAAGAGATGTGACATTTGCCGCTCCCGTGGGGGCATGTTCAGTGGTGCTCGGGCGAAATGGTGTGGGTAAAACCACCCTCTTAAAATGTTTAATGGGCATTTTACCGATCAAGTCTGGGCAGATCTTACTGGATGGCAAAGACATTTCTAAACTGAGTCCAGAGCAACGTGTACGTGAAGGCTTGGCTTATGTACCGCAAGGACGGGACATTTTTTCAACCTTGACCGTTGAAGAAAATATTTTGATTGGGATGGCAAAATTTAAAGGCGCTAAAACCCGAAAAGTGCCAGAACATCTCTATGAGATTTTCCCCGTATTGGATGAAATGAAACATCGTCGAGGTGGAGATTTATCTGGTGGTCAGCAGCAACAATTGGCGATTGCCCGTGCGCTCGCTTCCGAACCACGGGTATTGATTTTAGATGAACCGACTGAAGGCATTCAGCCCTCGATTATTAAAGACATTGGTCGTGTGATTCGTCAGTTAGCTGATGGCGGAGAAATGGCGATTGTTTTGGTTGAACAGTTTTATGATTTTGCAGAAGAACTGGCAGATGAATATACCGTGATGGCGCGGGGGCAAGTGATTGCACAAGGTGTCGGTAGTGAAATGCCCGAAAAAGGCATTCGGGAACTGGTGGCGATTTAGGTTGTTTAATACCCTCTTTTGCTCCATATTTTGGGGCAAGAGAGGGGGTAGGTATTTTACTCACGGCTGTAATGCTTAAAGGGAGGAAATTTTTATGTGGATTAAAGTTCAATGTTTTCAGGCCAAAGAAAATAGCCACCATATTGATTGGGCTTGAATTCTCCTCCAATGAATTTACCTGAATCTGTAAGCGTATGCTTACCTTCTGCTTTTTCTTCAAGTAACCCTTTACTCACCAATAGTTCTAATAATTCAGGGGTTTTTAATTTGTGCTTTGCGGCGAGTTTTGAACTGGTTAATTTAGATTGTAAAAGTGATTCTTCTTCATTTTTTTCAATAGTAGGTTTTTCTGCTTTCACCTCATCTAAAGTAATGCGTACTTCATCACTGATGCGAATAATACGTTGGGCTTCTTCATAGGCATCTTTAAAGACTTCATCATCTTCGTATTTACGAACTAAAATCCCCATTTCATTGTTATTTACTTGGCTAAATTCATAAAGATTTAAACTTGAAATAATGCATTCACCTTCATTTAAATAGCACTTTGCATGCAAATTTTTACAAAAGCTCACGCGGACATAATCCAGTTTTTGCATCCATTTTATTTCATCTGGATGTAAGTCACTCTTACCGTAGACAATACGAATATCAATTTTCATACGGTCTTTATCTTCAAGAAGCTCCTTAATACGGTCATTTAAACGTAAATAGGGGCTGATTAAAATCAAACGCTCTTTGGCATTTTTGATTAACTCTTCAAGAAAGAAGTTAGTGCCACTGGTATTTAAGAATTTTGCCATTTATCCCCCTGATTAATTTTGATAATTTTAAATTTTAGCGCATAAAATTCATACTTTGAAATAATTCGCTTTTAAACTTTAGACATGCATTTGTTTTTTGATAGCAGGTGGTCTAATTGAATTGGCGGTAAGCATAGTAATAGTGAGTTACTTATGATTTCAGTCGGAATAGATTGGGCTATACATGAATTGAATAAGTCAGCTGATATACAAAAAATTGTATAATTATTGCTCAATAAAAGTTAATCTTAACTAAATACATAACAAGAAGATAAGAATATGGACGCGATATTATATTTGATCCCACCGAATGATTTGGAAACACTGATTTTAGAAGCAGAAACCCCTCAAGATGTCTTGGATTCACCCTTTGTACAACACTCCTTTTTTTTAGGGGAGGCATGGCAAGAGTTGAATCCATTATTAAGCGTGAACAGGGATTCAGCTGCGGCACTGAATTATGCCATTCAGGCAGAACATCCATTGTCAGAGCGACGACCGGGACTGAGCCTTGCAGTGCATTACAATACTGTAGTTCGCGTTGCAGAAATCCATCAGGCATTACAACAGTTAAGCGTGGATGAAATCAAAAAACGTTATTTGGTCACGATTGCTGAAAACGCACCTGAGCAAGAGCTCAAATTGGCCGAATTAAAACTGCTTTTTTTACAGTTACAAGACCTTTATCGTGATGCGGTGCGTCATAACTTATCGGTGCTGAGTGTAATTCAAGATGGTATTCGTTTGGATAAATTACCATAAACACAGCTCAACACGGGTTATAACTGAAGTTGCATCAGGACCAGATCACGCCATTCACCAAACTTTTGTCCCACTTCAGGCATATAACCTGTTTGCTTAAAGCCTAATTTTTTGTGCAGGGCAATCGAGGCGCTATTGCCGTGATCAATGCCTGCAATCATGACATGCATATTTTGGCTTTTGGCATGCTGAATTAGGTGCTCTAATAATTGCTGACCGAGACCTAGTCGAGCATAGTTTGGGTCAATATAGACAGAATGCTCAACAGTATGTCGATAGCCAGCAAAATGACGGAAAGAACCATAGTCAGCATAACCGGCGATTTGCTGTTGATCCTGATCTTCAATCACCACAAAAGGAAAATTTTGCTTTTGGAAATCCAGCAATTTCTGTTGAAAAGAGTCAAGAGTGTAAGCTTGATCATTCCATGTCGCAAAGCCGTTGAGAACTTCATGATTATAGATTGCGAGAATGGCCGCTAAGTCTTGTGGAGTTGCAGGTCGAATGAGAAAAGACATGCGCAAATTTCTGATAAAAATAAAGTCAATTTAAAAACTTAGGCATAAAAAAAGCAAGGTGATGAACCTTGCTTTTTTCTTCATCGCGTTCTGAGTCGAACTTAGAAGTGGTATTTCACCAAAGCGCTGACATCGTTTTGGTCCTGACCTTTCAGGCCATATTTGTTGTTCCAAACCGAGTGTTCAACACCTACGTAGAGCTTAGTCTTAGGAGAGATATGCTTACCTATATTCCATTTATATTGGCTTGTCCAGTTTAATTCACTAGCTTGCGCCCCTTTTTCAGCTGTTGACCAGTCAAGGAAAGCATCTACTAGAAAATCTTCAGAGCCAATTTTAAATGGCACAGCATAAGTGATCGTCATTTGATAATCATCTTTAGTACCGGCTGATTTAGAATCATTATCGGCTTTATAGAAGTTGATGTTTGCATACTGTGTATATGGAATGTCTAAAGCAAAGCCAATACCATACAAGAAGTTATTAAACTCAGAATTTTTGTCGTAGCCGGCATTATGTTCCCAAGTCGTTGCAATCAGAACGTCTTTGATCGGCCCCATAGAAAGGTCTTTACCAGAAACTTCGCCTAAGCTAAGGCGCGGTGCAAGCTCAAGGTAAGTCGATGCTTCATCATCTTTGTCCCAAGCTTGGTCAACGAAGAAGAATACATCTGAATATTTCAGTTTAGCGGCATATTCAGCTGTGATCGTTTTCTGTTCATTGTTGTCACCATCAAAAGGCACAACATAATTTTCACCATATAGGCCAGTTAAGCTGAAATCTTGCCATACGATAGGTGAAGCTTGAGTGAAAGCAGCAGCAGATGCTAATGCACATGATGCAACGATTTGTGTAAGTTTCATTAAAAAATATCTCCCCCGAGAAGCACTGAAAGCATACAGATTATTAAGCAAAAATAAAGCCAAATTTTACTCAACGGCAAAATTGTTTTGTAATTTGAAGGGGAAATACGCTGTGAATGATCGATGACGGTAAAAGCGAGATTTTGAGTTTGAATGGAATTGTGCAAATAGAAGGTGGGCGTCGAGGAAATGCACAAAAATATGACCCAAATCAATTAAAACAATGCAAATCTACAATAAAGTCTTACTTTTTGTATGGATATTAAAAAAATATCAAAATAGCACTTGCAAAATTCTAACTTAAGACCGATATTCGAAGTATAAGGACACGGATCTGCAGACTCTAAAGTGTTCATCATTCAATGTGGAGGACGACGTTCCATACAAAGTTGAAGATGGTCATTGCTGTAACATTTACAGCAAATGTAACGTGCCAAGATAATAAGTTTTGCACAAATTTTTATAGCTAATACAGATAGATATGAGGATGATATTATGAACATTGAAATCCGTACAGATAAAAACATTATAAACAGTGATCGACTAATTACATACGTTCGTGCAGAACTTAATGAAGAATTTCAGCGCCATAGTGAACGCATTACCCACTTTTCGGTGCATTTAAGTGATGAAAATGGGGACAAGGGCGGCAGCGACGACATCAAATGTATGATTGAAGCACGTCCAGCAGGTTTGAAACCTGTCGTGGTCAACCATCGTGGTCATAATGTAGATACAGCTATTCACGGTGCAATTGATCGACTTAAACGTAGTCTTGAACATGTGTTCGAAAAGAAAGAGAACCCACGCAGTACGCAACCTGCTTTTGCTGAAGCGGATGACAGCGTAGACGACGAATAAGTCTCAAAATTTAAAAAAAGCCCTGCGGGGCTTTTTTTGTGTGTTTTGTATTTTGTTTTACATGAAATTCAAACAAACGCAGCTTTATTCGGCATAATAGATCAAAATAAATTGAAGTGAGCTTTCCAGATGTTAACAGCGCAACAACAGCTTTTTGTGCAAGCGTTAGAAGAACAAGATCTTGCACAGGTGCAACGCCTGTTGGCAGATGGTCTTAATCCAAATTTTATCGACTTTGAAAAAGGACCTGCGGTTTCTGTATGGTCTGATGGTTTGTTTAAATGGTGGGAAATGGTTTGCGAAGCGTATGAAGCAGGCCAACCCTTAACAGCAGAACAGAAAACACAACATTTAGACGTACATATGCAAATCTTGGAAGCGCTGATTCAAGCCAAAGCCAATGTGCATTTATGGGATGCTGAAGAAATTTATGGTCCATTATGGGATGCCGCGAGTGCAGCATGTGTCCCTGCGGTACAGCGTTTATTGGATGAAAAAGTGAATCCAAATATGATTGATAGCGATGGTTTAACCATTTTGTCGTCGATTAGTGAATTATTTTTTGACTGTGATTTTGACGCGGTAAATTGGTCGGAAGCATTGGAAGAAGAAAAACAAACCTTGGAGCTTTTGCGTAGCCATGGCGCAAAAATGACCAAAGAATTAGCATAATTGTGAGTAAAAACATGACTGTATTTAAAGTTTTAAGCATTGCAACATTATCCAGTTTGAGCCTGTCTGCATTTGCGGCGGATTTTTCATTTGACCGTCCGGGCGCGGGTATGGGCACAGGCATTACCCCTGTAGGTCGTTTGGCATGGGAACAAAGTTTGCCAGCAGCGAGCTATAGTGAAAGTCGTGATGAAAATGGTGAAAAAGTAAAAAACACCACTTTAAATGCAGACATGTTATTCCGTACTGGTTTGGCAAAAGATTTGGAATTGCAATTGGGTTGGCAAGGTCCTGCATGGTCTAAAACCAAAGTTGCGGGTCGCTCAGTTGAAGATGATGGTTTGGGTGATGTCAGCATTGGCCTGAAAAAAGCTATTGATTTGAATGATGAGAAATTGTCGATGGCTATTCTTGCTGAAGCTATTATTGCGACAGGTAATGAAGGCTTTAGTGCTGAAGATGACATTTATAGTCTGACTTCAGCCGTGGCTTATGATTATAGCGATACAATTGGGACTTCAATGACCATGCGTTATGAGGTTCAAGATGGTGATTGGGCTGTGAGTGCAATTCCGGGAATGGAATATCACATTGCGGGTAATTTATCGGGCTTTTCTGAGCTGGTTTATCGCAAAGCAGAGAGTACCGATCAGGAAGTGTCTTTGGCTTCAGGTCTGACGTATGCCGTTTCGGATCGTATGCAGTTGGATGCGAGCGTCGGTCTAGAACTCACCGGCGGTCATAAAAATTATCAGTCCGGTTTGGGCGTATCTTACCTGTTCTAAAAGAACCCTAAATTTTAAAACGTATAAATACAGACTGAGGATGAATTCAGCTGAATGAAACAATGGACTTATGTTGCGGCAGCGGCTGTGCTGTCGTTCAGTATGGGCGTCTCTGCTCAGGATGCATTACTTTCAGCTGAAGATGCTTTTCCTTTCTCGGTCGTCTCCGATCGTGCAGATCAGGCGGAGCTGAGTTGGGATATTCCAGCGCATTATTATCTGTATCAGCACAAAATAGAGGTGAAGCAGGGCAATCAAGTTTTGGCTTTGGATTTGCCTGCTGCTGAGGATTTAAAAGACGATAACTATGGTCATACGCAGGTGTATTACCAACAGTTGAGTTTTAAAATTCCAACTCAAAAACTGCAGACTTATCAAGTCAGTTGGCAAGGCTGTGCCAAGGATCGGGTGTGTTATCCACCACAGAGCATCAGCTTTGAAACGGATGCTTCTGGTTTGGTCACACAGCAAAATCTAGCCACTCCAAGCAAACGTTTACTCGACTTTGCAGCAGAAAATAATGCTGAACAGCCTACGGCGAATCGTTTAGATCAGCAGCGGGCAGAGAATGCTGCATTGGCTTCTGAACGCTATACCGCAAGCGACCAAATGTGGTCTGAAAAATTAGCGCAAAGCTCTATATTTTATGGACTTTTGCTGTTTTTTGGCTTGGGTTTTTTGTTGGCCTTTACCCCTTGTTCATTGCCAATGCTGCCGATTTTAACCTCACTGATTGTCCGCGACAGCCGAGGTTTAAAAGCATGGATGATTGCACTGACTTTTGTCACCAGTATGGCGATGGTGTATGCCATTCTCGGCTTGGTGGCGTCGTCTGCAGGTTTGAATTTCCAGCGTTGGTTGCAACAACCCTCGACCTTAATTGCCTTTAGCGTACTCTTTGTGGTTTTTGCCCTGAATTTATTTGGTTTATTTGAACTGAAATTGCCACGCAGTTGGGTCAATCGCTTAGACCAAGCTCAGTCGATGCAAAAGGGCGGTAGTCTCGTTGGCGCTGGGGTCATGGGGATGATTTCAGCATTACTGGTCGGTCCTTGTATGACAGCACCGTTGGCAGGCGCATTATTATTTATTTCCCAAACCCAAAGTCAGTGGCAAGGTGCGTTATTGTTATTCACCCTCGGCTTTGGCATGGGGACCCCGCTATTGTTGGCCAGTGTCCTTGGCTCACGGGTATTGCCTAAAGCGGGTTTGTGGATGAATCAAATCAAGGTGCTCTTTGCTTTCATCATGTTGGCATTGGCTTTGTATTTTATTCGACCATTGATCAGTGAAGCTTGGTTACAGTGGTTATCCCTTGCTCTGGGTCTGGTGTTTAGCGCTTATGTGCTTTGGCGCATTTTATGGCGCAGTACTCAGCTCAAATGGCTGTATATCTTGGTGTTCTGTGCCGCCGTACCTTATATTGTGTACAGTCAATATCAACATAGCCAACGTTTTTTAGTCGAAGAAAATCAACAACAAAGTGCTTGGCATGTGGCACATACAGCGGAAGAGTTTCAACGTTTATTAAGTGAAATTCCTCAAGGTCAATCCGCAATTATTGATGTCTATGCCGATTGGTGTGTGGCCTGCCAGCCGATTGAACATAAAGTTTTAAAATCGACAGTAGTGCAACAGGCTTTGGCACCGTATTACTTAATTAAGTTGGATTTGAGTCAGTATGATGCAACCCATCAAGTACTGCTCAATCAATGGGATATTTTAGGGCCACCGACCTATTTATTTTTAGATACAGCGCATCAAGAGATACGTGGACTGCGCTTGACGGGCGCATTTAGCGAGAAAGAATTGTTAGCGCAATTGGAAAAATTTAAATCGCGTGGAGAATAAAAATGATGCAATTATATATTGCCAATAAAAACTATTCGACGTGGTCTATGCGACCGTGGTTGGTGTTACACGCGTTTAATTTACCCTTTCAAGAGATCTTGATTCCTTTTTCTGAAGAAGCAGATGGCGCAGCGTTCAAGCAGCAAATGTTAGCCCTACATGCCAATGGCAAGGTGCCCCTACTGCAACATGACGGTGTGATGATTTGGGACTCATTGGCGATTTGTGAATATTTGGCAGAGCAGTTTCAAGAGCTTACACTGTGGCCCAAAGATCCCACACAACGTGCATGGGCACGGAGTATTTGCGCGGAAATGCACAGTAGTTTTATGCAATTGCGTAGCTTATGCAGTATGAATCTGCAGGCGGATTATGGTCGGCATGGTCAGAGATTATGGTCTGAACATGCTGAATTACGTGCTGAAGTAGCGCGAATCGAGCAGATTTGGTCGAGTCGTGCTGCGGTGGATGGCTTTTTATTCGGTGAATTTAGTATTGCCGATGCGTTTTTTGCACCCGTGGTAACACGTTTACAGACCTTTCAGTTACCTGTGAGTGACAACACACAGCGTTATATGCAAAAGATTTTGCAGCATCCTTCTGTGGTGGCATGGATCACGGCTGCTCAACTGGAACAGCCAGTCCGTCGTATGGAACAGTATCCACGTTAAAAGCTCAACGCCACGTCTGATCTGTATAAAAGTTTTAAACCAAATGGCTAAAGCTTTGTTGTTCGGTGTAGGCCATCACCATGTTGCGGCCGCCAGCTTTAGCTGCGTATAGCGCTTGATCTGCATGGGTCAGCAATTGTTGCGGTACCAATTCTGGCGTAGAAATCGCAATACCAAAACTGGCTGTCACATGAATTGACTGACCATCATGTCCCCAAATTTCAAGCTGCTCAATGGCTTTTCGACAGCGCTCTGCAATGAATATCGCTTGTTCTAAGTTAGAATTTTTTAGCACCAAAATAAACTCTTCCCCGCCAAAACGCCCAACCACATCACTACCGCGTAAATGTTGGTTTAATACTTGGCTGACAAGAATCAAGGTTTCATCGCCTTTATCGTGTCCATATTCATCATTGATGCGTTTGAAATGGTCTAAGTCCAATAAGACCAGTGCATATGTATCTGTTTTAGCACTATCGAGCTGTTCCAAACACTGATTGATACTGCGTCGATTAAATAAATTGGTCAGTGGGTCGACTTGACTAAGTTTTTGAATCAGATGCTCTCGGTGACGCCATTGGCTGAGTAAGATTTCAAATAAAGCCAAACAGGTTAATAAAATAGGAACAATGAAAAAGATCATTGAGAAGAGCCAAAAACTATTTTGATAGCCATAGGCATGAGGTTGAAAAATCGGGGCATAGGGGATAATGCCGCGGATGCTTAAATACATACAAATGGATAAAAAAATCGTGGCTGGAATCAGCATGCTATAGACGATTTTTCGTGTAAATAGTACCAATCCAACGGTCACAAGGCTCACGTAGGAGATCATAGTGGCTGGACTCATGACGCCAATTAAATAACCATCACGACATAAAGAAATGACGAATAAGCCGACCGAAAGATAAGGTAAAATTAGCTGAATCTTGGGATTATCTTTTCCAGCATAGCAAGGCCAAATCAGCAGGACCATTAAGCAAAAAAAGACGATGTTGGTCCACAATTGAGAGTGGATGAGCTCAAGGTTAACCCACTGCCAAAGTTCTGGCGTGACATAAACATAAAATTTCCAAATGATCCAAAGCAGATGAATGGCTGAGCCAAGCATCAGCATGAGCATACACTTTTTCAGGATACTCCAATTCATCACCACTTCATCTTCCAGTAAATACTGGGCGATTCTATTGCGGAGGATCATGTCACGTATGCTTGATTTCACCGTCATCCTGTGTCATTGCCCTGTTCGAGTTATCAGTTTTTTTTTCTTAAAGTTTATATAGATATCATTTTATAGGCTTACATTAGCATGAAAATTTACACTTGATAACGGTCAAGAACCGCTCAGTAATTTTAAATTTTTTACGAGTTCAAAATGATTGTTCTAAAAATAAAACATAGTGTCATAAGGATCGGGATTATTCTATTTATGAAAAGTGATTACACTAGGCTCAAGTTAATAACAACAGCTTTAGGTTTTAGTCATGAAAATTCTGCATATTGATTCAAGCATCATGGGCGACGCTTCAGTTTCACGTCAACTCAGCGCTGAAATTGTACAACAGCTACAGCAAAAACATGGTGATGCGGCACAGGTTCAACATCTCGATTTAGCTGTACAGCAGATTCCACATCTCAGCAGTGAAATTTTGATGGGTCAAAATGCAGAACAATCGGCTTTAGGCGAGCAGTTGTTGCAACAGTATTTAGATGCCGATGTGGTTGTGGTTGGTGCTGCTATGTATAACTTCGGTTTGCCATCAACTTTGAAAGCATGGATTGACCGTATCAGTGTTGCAGGTCGTACCTTTAAATATACAGAACAAGGTCCAGTGGGCTTGGCAGGTGACAAAAAAGTCTATATTGCCAGCAGTCGTGGCGGTGTGTATGGCGATAACAGCCCTGTAGATTATCAAGAAGGTTTATTAAAAGCCGTATTTAATTTCACAGGTGTCAGCGATATTGATGTGATTCGTGCCGAAGGTGTCAATATGGGACCTGACATGAAAGCACAAGCAATGGCGACAGCTCAGGCTCAAATTCAAGCCATTTAACAGATTGACATTTCCCTCTTAGGTCAGCATCTGCTGACCTTTTTTTATGGTGGCTTTGATCAGTTTTCAGGGATTAGTCCTGATCCAGTCGGTGTGCAAAATCAGCTAAATCACTCAGCGCACGCTGTCCTTCTTCAAACCATGGGCTAAACATTTGGAAGTTATGCCACATGCCAGTGTACAGCTTAAATTCGACATCTAGGCCGGCATTTTCTGCTTTGACTTTAAAGCGCTGCGCATCATCCAATAAAATTTCTTTAGAACCCACTTGAATATGAATCGGAGGCAGTCCTTTGAGTTCGGCAAAAAAAGGCGAGACCAATGGATCAGCTCGATCGACCGAGCGGGGTACATAATAATCAATGCCTGTTTCGAGGGCTTCTATGCTTAACAGCGCATCATGCTTACGGTTATAACGCAAAGACTCACTGCTCAGCGTCAGGTCTAAAAACGGTGACATCAACACCAAACCACTGACTTGTGGAAGTTGGTCCTGTTGAATTTTAAGGGTTAAGGCAAGCGCCAAGTTTGCACCACAAGAGTCGCCTGACAAAATAATATCTTTGGCTTGAACCCCTTGATCTAATAACACCGCATACACATCAAAAAGGGCATCGAGTGCTTCAGGGAACTGTGCTTCAGGGGATAAAGGATAATCCAAATGTAACACTTGCATTTGCGTGCGTGCCGCAACTTGAGTCAGAAACGCCCGATGCGTGTTCATCGAACCCAAGAAAAATGCGCCCCCATGAATATGAAAAATGAGTTGGGTCGATGCCTGTTGAGGTTTGATTTCTTCGGCTTTTAAGCCGGCTAAGCGAATAGGACGAATTTGTACATCGGGGTTTTGGGGAAATGCACGACACATTTGTTCCAAAGCAAACCTTAAAGTATTGGGCGGTAAATTGAATTGGCTCGGCCCACGAATTGTGGTTTTTAAAATGCTTTCTGTAATCAGTTGTTTCGTCAGTGGCGATATCTTCATTGTCTTTCCATCTTTTTCTATTTTTGGAATCGTGTGAGCATATTTACCAACACAAATTACAAGGTTACACTAAACGGTCACATACAAAAATTGATAAATTGTTGTGACTTTTGGATACTAATGTCGTCTATATCAGACCAGGGAAATAAACAAAAATGAAAAAAATTGCACTAGCATTAGGATTGATGAGTTTAGCCGCATTTGCAAATGCTGCAGATCCGCTAAATGGTACAACTTGGAAAACCATTGATGATAAAACCAAGCAGCCAAAAGCGATTGTAAAATTCACTGAGCAAAAAAATGGTACGCTTTCTGCGAGCATTCAGTCAGTTTTGACACCAGGTGAAGAGAACGCTTGTAAAAAATGTGAAGGCCCATATCACAACAAATCATTAAAAGGCTTACGTATTGTGACAGGTCTTAAAAATGTAGGTGGTACAAGCTATGAAGACGGTTCAATTTTGGATCCTCAATCAGGTAAAACTTACAAGTTAAAAGGTCAATTGGCTGATGGTGGCAAAAAACTAGAGCTTCGCGGCTTTATTGGCGTTGCTGCTTTAGGTCGTAATCAAACATGGATTCGTGCCAACTAATTTGACATGATTCAAACAAAAAAAGCCTGACAATGTCAGGCTTTTTTATAGCCTATTTTCAGCCACAATTGAACTAGAGCCGTGCATGAGTGTGATAAAAAAATTTATTTCAATGCACGGTAAGCGCTTTCATCAAAGCCAACCAATAAATCGCTACCTGTATCGAGTACAGGACGTTTAATCATGCTGCTATGCGCTGTTAAACACTGAATCAAATTTTCTTCACTGGCTAAGGCTGTCTGTTGCTCTTCTTCACTGAGTTTTTTCCATGTGGTGCCTTTTTTGTTGAGAATCACATCAGCGCCTTTGGCATCGAGCCATTTTTTTACGGTTTTAGCATCAATCGCTTCTTTTTTATAGTCATGAAATTCGTAACTTAGGCCTAATTCGTTGAGCAAGTCGAAAGCTTTTTTCATGGTATTACAGTTTTTGATGCCATAAATTTTAAGCATGAACAGATGTCCTCAATTATTCAAACAATAAGATAAAAATACAATTCAGCATTATCCTACAGGCTAATTCATCAATGCTCAAAGCTCGATCTGGATGTGGATTGAGAAATAAATGTTTTGCTGTAAAAGTCGCATGTAATAAATATTGGGTATTGTCATCAAAACGACATTTTGGTGTTTTAAAATAGCCTACAGAACAAAACGAATCAGAAAAGAAAGCGCTGCGATAACAAGAAAATTCAGCTTAAGGTTGCACAGTCAAAAGTAGAAAGAAAGCGAGAATAAGAAAATGCTGTGCAGATCGAATTTTTAGCTGTTTTATTTGGGGGATGTTTGAGTCTATAGATGTGGGGACTAGATAAGAGAAAACCCGCATTTAATCATCCTGATCATGCGGGTCTCAATCCAACGTCCATTGTCACATCCTTGAAAACAAGCTAAATCATTTAGTTTGTTTTTATACTTCCTTCGGCGTCCAATCCTTTTATGTCATCCTGACATGTCCCTTTGCCGTGCGACCATAATGCTATGTTCAAGTTATGAGATAAATCCACAAATTCGTCATGTAATGTGAGAAATAAGCTCTAATTGAGTAAACAATCGTTCACTCAATTAATTGTTGGAAGCTTAAATTTTATAATCAATAATGACAGGGGCGTGGTCGCTAAACCATTCATCTTTAAATATCCAAGCATTGACTGTACGTTCTTTCCAGTCTGGTGAACATGCATGGTAGTCGATACGCCAACCCACATTTTTGGCACGCGCTTGTCCTCGGTTAGACCACCAAGAGTAAAGCTCGGCTTCTTTACGTACCTCACGGAAGGTGTCGACATAGCCAAGCTCATCATAAATATGATCGAGCCATGCACGTTCATGTGGTAAGCAGCCTGAAGCCTTTTGGTTCCCAGACCAATTTTTAATATCAATACGTTTATGCACGATGTTGTAGTCACCGCAAACAATCACTGACTTATTTTCAGCACGCCATTGCTTCAAAATTTGTTGATATTCGCCTAAAAATAGGTCTTTGCGCGCCTGAGCTTCTTCACCCGATGAACCAGAAGGCAGGTAGAGCGAGCAAATATGTGCAGTTTGTCCAAGTCCTAAATCGAACTCAGCAGAAATAAAGCGGCCTTGAGTGTCTGCCAATTCAAAACCTAAACCATCTGTCACTGAAACAAAAGGTAGGCGGCTATAAATCGCAGTACCGGCATAGCCTGGGCGTTCTGCAGGGAAAAGGTGTGTAAACCAACCTTCGGGTTTAAATTTATCGGTCCATTGTTCATGGGTAATGCGGCTTTCTTGCATGCAGATGACATCGGCATCTGAAGTTGCCATCCAGTCAAAAATACCTTTTTTTTCAGCGGAACGCAGACCATTCACATTAATTGAAACGACACGTAAAATTTTTTGATCACTTGGATAGCTACTCTTTGGTATCATGCTCAGGTTTAACCTCAAACTTAAAAAAATGGAGCACCTCATGACAGCGCAAGCGGCATTTAATCCACAAGCTTTTATCGAACTCGCATTATCACGTGGTGTGCTTAAATTTGGTGAGTTTACTTTAAAATCGGGTCGTGTGAGTCCTTATTTTTTTAATGCGGGTCTTTTGAATGACGGTGAAGCATTGTCGTTATTGGCTTCTGGCTATGCAGCTAAATTAACAGAATGCGATAATGTGGAAGTGGTCTTTGGCCCAGCTTATAAAGGTATTCCATTTGTAGCAGCAACGGCTGTCGCACTGTCACAAAACCATGGTGTGAGTGTACCTTGGGGCTTTAACCGTAAAGAAGCGAAAGACCATGGTGAAGGCGGTGTGCTTGTGGGTGCATCAGTAGAAGGCAAAAAAGTCTGGATCATTGATGATGTGATCACTGCAGGTACTGCGATTCGTGAAGTAGTGACTATTCTGAAAAATGCCGGTGCACAAATTGCGGGCGTATTGGTGGCGCTAGACCGTCAAGAAAAAGGTCAGGGCGATTTGTCTGCGATTCAAGAAGTACAAAAAGAACTCGAAATCCCAGTTCATGCCTTAATTACCATGAAAGATTTGATGACTTTCTTAGAGGCTAAAGGTGAAACTGAAGCTTTAGCGAAAATGGAAGCGTACCGTGTTAAATACGGCATTTAATTTTTCGGGATTTCAAAAGGCAGCTGAAGCTGCCTTTTTTACGTCTTTAAATGATGATTGTTGCATCTAACTAACAAAAAACGTGAAATATTGCTTAAAAAGTAGGCGTTAAACGTGAAGAATCAATAAAAAGCCGTCTCAGTGCGCTATTTACTGAAACGGCTTTAGTTAAACTATTGATGCTTATAGAAAATTTAAAGAATTTCGTATAACGTGTATTATGTTAATTTTAGATTTACTAAAACTATTTTTTGAGAACTAGGCTGTTATGGGAACTGTAAAGCTCAAATCTTCTGATGAAGTTTTTCAATTAAAAATTAGTCTGCTAGGTAGTGATCCTGAAATCTGGAGAACTATTCAAATTTCATCGGCAGCTACTTTATCTAGGCTCCATAAGGCAATTCAATCCGCTTTTGATTGGGAAGATAGCCATTTACATGAATTCACGACTATTAAGCATGAAAAGATCAATAAAAGACAAAAATTGAAAGAAGTTCTACGTGTAGGTAAAAAAATTATATATACATATGATTTTGGCGATTGTTGGGAACATTTGATTACTGTAGAAAGCAGACAATCTCCTGATTTAAATAAAAAATATCCATGTTGTATAGATGGTCAAAATCATGCTCCATTTGAAGATATTGGAGGAATTTTTGGATATCTTGATATTTTAGATGCATTACAAGACCCCAAACATCCAAGATATGACGATTACATGCAAATTATCGAAGATGAAATAGGAGAGATAGAGTTTGATCCGACCTACTTTAATTCACATGATATTAAGTTTTAAACCTGATTTAACATAAGGGCTGTTATACGAAATTGCAACTAAATATAGTTGCAATTATTATTTAAAAGTAACTATACTTAGTTGCAATAGCAGTAGGGCTGAAGTATGGGTAAAACGGAAAAGTTACTGGAAAAATTTGGAAATTCAAAAAATACATTTCCGTATAAAGATTTAGTCGTTTTACTGAATCAGCTCGGCTATGAAAAATTTGAAATGGCAGGCTCTCGTGTCCGTTTTTTTAATACGAAAACTGAACACATGATTTTACTGCACAGGCCACACCCTGAAAATGAAATCAAAGGTGGGGCTTTGAAATCTGTAAAACAGGCACTCAAGCAGGAGGGATTTTTATGAGCTATTTAAAATACAAAGGTTATCTAGGTACAATTGAACCTGATCTTGAAACAGGTGAGTTATTTGGAAAGCTTGCATTTATCCGTGATCTCATCACTTATGAAGCAGAAACATTAAAAACTCTTGAACAAGCTTTTCAGGAATCTGTCGATGGATATTTAGAGTCTTGTGCTGAATTAGGTAAAAAACCCGATCAGCCATTCAAAGGTACATTTAATGTCCGTATTAGTCCTGAGTTACACCGTAAAGCTGTTTTAGCATCAAGTGATAATTCTCTTAATGCTTTTGTAAGCGATGCGATTCAAGAGAAATTAATGCGTTTAGGTGCTTAATTTATTGAAGCCTAGATTGACATCTAAAAATTGAAAAAAATTAGTAAAAAAGGGAGCTTACAGCTCACTGCTGTCCCATAGTTTGCTTTAAATAAAAAAACCTGAGTCCTAACAGTTAAAATATGAGTGCAAACAAACACTTTAACGACCAGGATTCAGGTTTTGTCACATCAGAATACCGTATTTCATGAGCTAATTAAACCTGTTGTGCGACAGGATTTTGAACAACTTGCTAAAGTGCACCATGTTGGACA